>JBAVVQ010000583.1:0-1981 GCA_049697375.1 Rhodomicrobium sp. | reverse complement strand
CTCCCACGTACAATGTAAAGAAGCGCGCTAACGTCGCGAGCAGCCACAAGGCGCCCAGGGCTGACGCTGCACGCGATCCTCCCAAAGCGCGAACGCAAAACCCCGCGGCGGCGGAAACGACAAAAGCTGAGACGATCGCGATGAGGCGCCCCGCCATAATCGTGTCGCCCGTGAGCTTCGCCACAAGCGCCGTGAGGTAAAAAGACAGCGGTGGATAATTATTGACGATGAGCTCGTTGCGACTTGGATACAGCGGATTGCCGCTTTGCAAGGCGTCAGTGAACCAGGCATTCCAGGGCTCATTGCGGCCCAAATCGACGGGGCTCGTCAGGAGCCAAATTGGCCAAGCGAGGTAGATCGCCGCCAAAATCCCGAATAAGAGGATGCCCGCCTGAGCCGCCGTAAAGCGGGCGGCATGTAGGAGCGGCTTAGCGGGGCGTGGAATTGAAACGGGTTGAAATGT
Source organism: Rhodomicrobium sp. (assembly GCA_049697375.1). Classification (GTDB taxonomy): domain Bacteria; phylum Pseudomonadota; class Alphaproteobacteria; order Rhizobiales; family Rhodomicrobiaceae; genus Rhodomicrobium. The sequence continues at coordinate 1,518 of JBAVVQ010000583.1, read as the reverse complement.
CATGAACCTAAGGCGCCTGTGAGAGGAACGGCGACCGGTGTATTGGAAATTGGCGGTTATGTAAATTGCGACGCTTCGGGCTCGCCCGTGCTCGGGGCGCGGCCTTCTGATAGCGCGTCTGAGACCCGACTTCGAGAGAGACTATGAGACCGGGGCGACCAGCTTATAGCCTTGGACGATTTGAGCCGTTCATAGCTCCCTGAATGGCGTGAGCGACGGCGTCGAATGTCTCTCCACGAGGCGACGCTGTATAATCAAGGCTTCGAGAAAAATATTTATATAGTTAGTTATGGTCGTTTTACGAAACGAAGCCAAAGAGATTTTTAAGCATGCCTCCGGATCGGGGAGAGCTTACGAAGGCACGGTCATTTGAGCCCTGGGAATCCCGCCGCACGAGGGCGTTGCATTCGCCTGGCGCATCGGCCAAGGTCGCGCAATGCCGACGCCTGACCTGTCTCTTTTTGAAGCGGATGAGCTCGACCGGCTTGCCCCGGCGCGACAGGGCGCCGAGACTGTGCCTGTGCTGGCGCCGCTCGCGCTCAACGAGGCTTACACTTACCTTGCGCCCGAAGGGGAACTCAGCCCCGGCGATTTTGTGGTCGTGCCGCTCGGCCCGATGAAGCGCATAGGCGTCGTGTGGCGCGACGCAGCGGAGGGCCGCAAGCCGGTCGATCCGAAAAAGCTGAGGGCGGTGATCGAGAAGCTCGACGTGCCGCCGCTGCCCGCCATCAACCTCGCCTTCGCGGACTGGGTTGCGCATTACACGCTCGCGCCAAAGGGCATGGTCCTTCAGATGATGATGAGCGCGCGGCTTGTCTTCGAGGCGGAAGAGCCGCGCTGGGGCTTTCGTCTCGGCGGCGCGGCCGGGTTGCGTCTCACCGAGGCTCGAAAGAAGGTGCTGGCCGCTCTTCAGGACGGCGAAGTCTGGGCAAAAAAGAAGCTCATGGACGCAGCCGGCGTGAGCGCGGCGGTGATCGACGGCCTTGCCGAGGGAGGCGCTCTGATCCGCGCCGAGCTTCCCCGGGCGCGTCCGCTATTTCCGAGGCCGGATTTCGCGTTCGCGAGCTTGACGGAGGCGCAAACGCAGGCAGCCGGAATATTATGCGCAGCCATCGCCAAGGGTGGCTTTTCCGCGACGCTGCTCGATGGCGTGACGGGGTCGGGAAAAACCGAAGTCTATTTCGAAGCCGTAGCTGAGGCGCTGCGGCGCGGGCGAGAGCAGGTTCTTATTCTGCTGCCGGAAATTGCGCTGACGAACCAGTTTCTAGAGCGCTTCGAGGCGCGTTTCGGATGCCGCCCTGGCGAATGGCACTCCGCCGTCTCCGCGAAGGAGCGCGCCCGCACATGGCGCGGCGTGGCCGTGGGCGATGTGCGCGTGGTCTGCGGCGCCCGGTCGGCGCTTTTCCTTCCTTTCGCCGATCTCGGCCTCATCGTCGTGGACGAGGAACACGACTCCTCCTTCAAGCAGGATGACCGCGTCACCTACCAGGCGCGCGATATGGCCGTGGTCCGTGCCAC
>JBAVVQ010000582.1:0-3280 GCA_049697375.1 Rhodomicrobium sp. | reverse complement strand
GGTGATGTAAGTTCGAATTTATCGAAGGACAGCTTGCGACCCGCTACAGTCCCTTTTCGATTCTTGCTTGCCCTTCCCGCCATTGATCGAGTTTCTCGCGCGTGATTTGATACTCCACGAAACGCCGATGCGGCTTGAAGCCGGCGCGGGCGTTGATTGAGCGCATCGTCGCGTTGGTTTCGCCATTCCCCGTTCTCACGATCCGAGCCTCAGCATGGTTTTCGTGCACCTGCTGCAGCAAGGCGCCTTTCAGAGCCTTGGCGAGACCGCGCCCACGCCACGACCGGGCCACCGCCGTGAGTTGTTGGTAAATCACGGCGGGCATTCGGCTGTCCCATGTCGCCTCGGTCAGGCCCGCGATGCTTCCGTCCGGGGCGCGCAGGACGATGAGATGATGCGCGCCGCCAACACGGTCGAACGTGCGGTACCACTCGTCGTAGCCTTCGATCTCAAATTTTACGGGCGCGATCTCGAGGTCGCCGAGCGGCACATCGGCGAACAGCGCCGTATATTCCGGGAGAAGCGCCAGGAGCGCCTCGCGCGGAACGCGCCCGGCGTAGCGTTCCCATCGCAAGCCATAAGAGCTGGCGCGTTCTTTCCATTGCCGCAACAACGGCCAATCGAGTTCCGCGAGAGTGGCCCTGCTCGATATGGTTGTGAGTTCCGCAGCGGCCCCGATTTTCGCCATGAAGGCGTGGCCGGACTCCGTTTGAGTGGCGAGCGTCAGCATCGACTTGTCCAGGTTCTGCATCAGGGCGTGGACCTCGCCCAAAAGCAGGCTGCCGGCGCCGCGGCGGCGCGCTTCAGCGCGCACTCTTCCGCGAGCAAATAAAAAGGGAGCGTGCTCGGCGGCGTCAGCCGTTCCTGGTCTGCGAAAGAAAGCGCCTGCAAAACCGATAACCTTGCCCTCGGAAAAGGCGAGCCAGCGCAAGCAATCATCGAGGGGATCGATCCGGCGCATTTCGATTTCAGTCTCGGCGTCGCTCAGTACCGGATCGTCAGGGTCGAGTTCCGCCGATAGCGCGCGCCGGCATTCATGAAAGGAACGCCAGATCTCAGGGCCTGCAGTGTGCGGGTCGAACGCCCGGATCTCGATGAGAGCCATGCGGGCATCTAGGCGCCAGCGAAGGCATTTGTCTACAGATTGCCGGCAAGTCTCAGCCAGTCATCCGGTGCGGCAAGCGTAGGCGGGGTGGAGCCACAACGCTCCTCACAAGAGCGGCGGCGTTGGTAAGCTCTTCGAACCACGCCCTGCGGTGGAGGTACCGGGATACCTGGATCGCGGCCATCCATGAGATCTGCGATGAGGCGCCCCGAACCGCATGAAAGCGTCCAGCCAAGATGCCCATGGCCGGCGTTGACCCACAGACCGCGGATGCGGGTTTCGCCGATGATAGGCGTGCCCGAAGGACTGACCGGCCGCAGGCCTGCCCATACTCGCGATTTCGAGATATCGAAATAGCGCTTCATCTCGGGGAAGGTGAAACTCGCATTGGCGATAATGGCCTCGGCACGCGCGGCTGCCGGGGTCGCGTCATAGCCGGTGATCTCGGCCGAGCCCGAAATGCGCATGCGGTCGCCGAGCGGCACCAGTCCGAACAATTTGCTATCGTCGATCACGGGCATTGCCGGCGCAGAGTCCCAATCGGCGCGCTTAAACGTGATCGAAACACCCTTCACGGGATAAATCGGCACGCGAATGCCATTCTTGGCGAGCAGCGGGGCGGTGAAGCTCCCCATCGCGGCCACGACGGTATCGGCCACGATTCGTTCCTTGTCAGTGATGACGGCCTGCACGCGGCCATCTTGTGTCTCGATCTTGCGAACTGTCTCGCCAAACCGACACTGCACGCCGCGCGCAGCACAGGCAGCAGCAAGCCCCTGTGTGAACTTGTTGGAATCGCCAACCTCGTCGCGGGCGAAGTAGAGCGCGCCCGCCAGCGTGGATTCCGTGCCCTTCAAGGCAGGCTCAAGTTCCATGCACCGCTCGGCCCCTACGCGCTCGTACAACAGTCCGTGACGCGCGAGAAATGCGGTAGAACGCTCAGCGCCGTCCAGGGATTCCCCGGACCGATAAATCTTGAGCACGCCACGCGTGGCGCGGTCATAACTGATCCCGGTTTCCGCGCCGATTTCCTGCAGTGACTTGAGCGAATGAAGTGCCAGATGGAGATTGGATTTCGCATTCTCCCGAAATCTCTCCGGCGTGCAGTTGCGGGCGAAATCGATGCCCCAGCGCAGAATGTGCGGTATGGCGCCGTAGCGCAGAAGCAGCGGCGCATTTTCCTTACCCAACCATTTTATGATCTTCAAGGGCATGCCGGGCTGGGACCAGGGCTCGACTTCGCTGGCGTGGATAACGCCGCCATTTCCCCAGCTGGTTTCCATCGCCGCTTCCGTCTGGCGCTCGACCAGTATCACATCGTGACCGGCTTTGCGGAGATACCAGGCCGTGGCCGTGCCGACCGCACCCGCACCCAGAATAACTGTCGTCATTGCCTGCCTCTCATGAGCATTTGCCCTGTTTATTCTTGACCCTGGTTGAACGATCAAATTAACTGAGGGTGAGCTTGGCGGTCGCAGGATACCGGTGCAGAACGCGGTCGGAAAGACCGCCCGCCCCAGTATCTCCGGGAAGCGGAGTATCGTCGAGCAGTTCGGGAGGCTGGTCCTTGATGCGTCGGTCCGATGTGCCCACGCCCGCGCTTCTCGTGGACATTGATATTCTTGATCGCAATATAACCCTGATGCGGGATTGCTCGACGGCGCTGGGCGTCAAATTGCGGCCCCATGCAAAGGCGCACAAATGCGTGGAGATCGCGCAGAGGATCATGGCCGCCGGGGCGATCGGCGCGTCCTGCGCCACCATCGGCGAGGCTGAGGCCATGGCATCGGGCGGGATTGGTGGCATCCTTGTCACTGCCCCTTTGACCTCGGCCGATGCGATCCAGCGCCTGCGCCGGCTTCTGCTACGCGGCGCCGATATCGCCGTCGTGGCCGATCATCCTGCTTCAGTCGGACAGCTCTCGGCGGTAGCGGCGACGAGCGGACGGACACTGGACGTCGTCGTCGATGTGGATGTCGGCATGGACCGCACCGGCTGCCTGGAAATCGCGGATGTGGTGGCGCTGGCGGCAGATCACGGCCGCGCCAGCCCTCAACTATGCCGGCATCCAGGCCTATTGGGGCAATCTCCAGCAGGTCAGTCCTTTTTCCGAGCGCTTGCGACTGATTGCGATCCAGGCCGATCGGGTGCGCGGCGTCGTCGCCGCATTGGTAT
>JBAVVQ010000581.1:0-2819 GCA_049697375.1 Rhodomicrobium sp. | reverse complement strand
TTTAGTCGAACAGGGTCGACACACTCTCCTCGCCCGACGTGCGCTGGATCGCCTCGCCGATCAATGCGGCAAGCGAGAGCACCTCGATGTTGCTCGCCACCCGCACGGCTTCCGTGGGCACGATCGTATCGGTGATCACGAGCGTCTCGATCCCCGACGCCATGATTCTCGCCACCGCGCCGCCGGAAAAAACGCCATGGGTGATGTAGGCGACAACCGAGCGCGCGCCCTTGTGGAGGAGCGCGTCCGCCGCGTTACAAAGCGTCCCCCCGGAATCGATGATGTCGTCGATCAGAATGCAATGCTGGCCGGAAACATTGCCGATCACATTCATCACGTCGGATTCGCCCGGCCGGTCGCGCCTCTTATCGATAATGGCCAGGGGAGCATCAATGCGGCTTGCTAGGCTCCGCGCCCGCACAACGCCGCCCACGTCCGGAGAGACGACCGTGACGCCGCCATTCGTGAAGCGCTTGCTAATGTCGCGCACCATGACAGGCGCCGCGTAGAGATTATCGGTCGGGATGTCGAAAAAGCCTTGGATCTGCCCGGCATGCAGATCGACAGTGAGGACGCGGTCCGCGCCCGCATGGGTGATCATGTTTGCCACGAGCTTGGATGAAATGGGCGTGCGCGGGAGCGTTTTGCGGTCCTGACGCGCATAGCCGAAATAGGGGATCACCGCCGTGATGCGCCGAGCCGAGGCTCGCCGCAGCGCATCGATGATAATGAGCAACTCCATAAGGTTGTCATTGGCGGGATAGGATGTGGACTGGATGATGAAGACGTCTTCTCCGCGGACATTTTCACGGATCTCGACGAAAATCTCCATGTCCGCGAAGCGGCGCACATGGCACTGCGTCAAGGGCGTCTTGAGATAGGCCGCGATGGCATGAGCCAGGGGCCGATTACTATTGCCAGCGACCAGCTTCATGAGAGGCGACCCATTGTCACAAGAGGTTCACAGAAACGGCAACGAACGCGCTTCTAACAGCGCGCTCGCTATCTGTAAACCTACGAGTGTGCAATTGCCACCCGCACGTTGAAGCAGGCTAAGATCGTATCAACCAGCCGACCCCGATGCAGCCTGGGCCTGCCCAGAACCCTTGCTCAGGAGCTTCGAGACTTCGGAGGCTGCAGCGCCTGCCGCCTGCTCCGCCACTTCACCCCATGCGCCATCGAGGCTGCCGGCGCTGATCTTGTTGTTCTGCACGACGGTCTTTTCCATCTGCTTTCCGGCCGGATCGATGACGACCCAGCGGATGGTGATGGACTGCTGTCCATTCGACACGGCCCCCAGTTCCACCTGGCCCTGGATTTTGTAAGTGCCAGATCCGCCTGCCGAAGAGAGCTTCACGCCCTGCCGGCCAAGCGCCTTCTTCATGGCGTCGGAAAGGGCTGTCTTGCCGTCGCCGGGCGCGCCGGTGACAACAGGAACCACCGCCACGATTTCCTGAGGAGCAATCGCAGCCGTCTGGATCGGGCGCGCCGGCGCCGCCGAAGTATCAACCGCAGAAGCAAGCGTCGCTGTTTCTGCCGGAGCCTTCGTACGCGAAGCCTTCGGTGTCGTGGCGGCCGCCGTCTTCACGGGAGCGGACGCCGATGTCGCCGCAGCCGCCTTTACAGGAGCGGCGTCTGCTGGCTTGGCCTCAGCCACCACCGGGGCGGGAGCCGGGGCATTCGGGTTCTCGATCCAGGCGTTCACGTCCGTCGCAGACTTCATCGCGACTTTTTGAACGGCCTCTTCGGTTACGTGATGCCAGGAGTCGCCTCCGTGCTTCGGAGAAACGATTTCCTCGCCCGCCAGGGAGCGAACCTTGTTGCCCGCCTTGTCCATGACATCGATCGTGTAAGCCACTTTCGTGCCATTCTTGCCTTCCGCCTTCGCAACATAGGTCGGCTTTACGACGTAGACGGCGTCTTTGGCGTCAACGATCGCAACGCCATTAGCCTTGATCAGCGTCGCAAACTGATCGTTGACCTTGCTGGCGTACTTCGGCGGTACGCCTTGCGCAGGCGCCAAGGCGACTGCGGGCTTGGCCTTCATGCTTGAATTGGCCGAATCGCCCTTCAGAAAGAGATCACCGCTGCAGCCGGTAAGGCCAGCAAGCAAAAGCGCCCCAGTCAAGAGCGACGCGGCACAGCGAGCTGCGCTCTGCGCGGCCGGTTTGTTCTCGCGCGTCACTTTTCCACTCCTCGATTTTCATGGTTCTAGGACGGCGGTACTTGACTATACCGGCACTTATTATTCCGCCGAATCTCGTTAACGCTTGAAATCTAGCGGCCGTCGCAAACGCAGTCTAGGCAACGAAGACACACTTGCGCCTTGCTCGGCAAAAACCTGCAGAAATCGAGGGTTGCCTGCCCAGTTATCCACATGATCGGGCCATGATTGCGGAGATTTGGCGTCCGTAATCGGGCTCCCGGTTGTGACAGGAGCGCCTGTAGCTGAAAAGAAACGATTCGTTTTCATATGTGCACACGCCAACGTCGTTAATGTGCTCGATCCCTCGAACCCTGAGCTTGCCCTCAACGTATCCGGGCAGGTTGAAATGAATATGACTGTGGCGAGCCTCCGAAAAATACTTCTCGCTTTCGGCGCAACCGGTAAGGAACGCGGCCTTGAACTCCGGGCCGACCTCGTAAGCCGCGGGAGAGATTGCGGGGCCGATGGCGGCCGCGATGCGCGACGCCTGCGCTCCGAGGCTTTCCATCGCCTCGATGGCGCTCTCGATGACGCCCTCTCGGGCGCCCTTCCAGCCGGCATGAACGGCAGCGACAACACCTGCCGTGGCGTCGGCCAAAAGGAGCGGCGCGCA
>JBAVVQ010000580.1:0-3110 GCA_049697375.1 Rhodomicrobium sp. | reverse complement strand
AAGTCGTCATTACCGCCGTCATGCGAAAGCTCATCGTCACCTTGAACGCCATCCTCCGCTCGGGCGAACCTTGGAGCCATGCGAAAACCGCTTGACTCCAAAGACGGTAGATAGGGCGTGACCGCCCCGGGATGACGAGGCTGCGAACTATTCCGTATGAATAGAGACTTGCGGTTAGGGCGTTCAATCTAATCGTCGCGATAGATGCGCTCGCGGCGCTCATGCCGCTCCTGGGCCTCCAGGCTCAAAGTCGCCACCGGCCTCGCATCGAGGCGCTTCACGCCGATAGGCTCGCCCGTCTCCTCGCAATAGCCGTAGGAGCCACCCTCGATGCGCTCAAGAGCCGCATCTATTTTTGCGATCAGTTTGCGCTGCCGGTCGCGGGCGCGGAGTTCGATTCCGCGATCAGACTCGTAGCTTGCGCGATCCGTAACGTCAGGGTGCTGAGCCGACTCCTGCAAGGCATCCAGTGTCTCTTTACTTTCCCGAAGGATTTCTTCCCGCCAAGCGGTAAGTTTTTTTCTAAAGTAAGCGCGCTGCCGCTCATTCATGAATGGTTCGTCTTCGGACGGCTTATAATCTGGAGGCAGATCTATGCCGCCCATGTCGCCCCCTATTCGCACGAACATCCCTACTGATCATGGCGAGAACGCACCAACACTTAGAAAGTTCTCTATCGCACTGATTGCAGCGTTATGACCTTCAACGTCGTCCAAGTCAAGAAGTCGCAACCGGCGCCCTCTCCTCGACTTTGACCGGTTCCTGCCATAGTTTTTTGTTAAATGATTGACCGAAATTAGATGTTAGGCATAACATCGCCACAATGATGCCTCCAATGCCCTCGCCTTCGCGAGTCGCCCTTCTCCCGTGTAACCTGGGTCGTTGCTTATACCGATGATTGTTAAACTCGCGATATGCAACCTGTTGCACGACCGTGCGCGCTTTCTCGTCACCCTTATCGGCGTCCTCTTTGCCGTGGTGCTTCTCGCCGTTCAGCTTGGGCTTTATCTCGGCGCGCGCAAGATGATCTCCGGGATGGTTGCGCATACCACGGGCGGCATCTGGATCGCGGCTTATGGGGCGAACAGCTTCGAACAGGCTCCGATCCTGACGGGCCGTGAACGCTTTCTGGCGCTATCCGTCCCGGGCGTCGCATCCGTGTCTCCTCTCGTCGTGTCTTTCTCGGGTTGGCGCAAGCCTGACTCGGGCACGGTGAACGTCATTGTTATCGGCGCCGAGAAGGGGGAGGGAAGCCTCAGGCCTTGGAACATCGTCGAAGGCGGCGCCGCGCCCACTTTGCAGGACGGGGTGATCGTGGATCGCTCCTATGCCAAGATGCTGGGCGTTTCGGGAGTCGGCGCCATGGCGGAAATCGCGGGGCAGCGGGTGCGGGTGGAAGGTTTCACGAACGGCATCCGGTCTTTCACCACATCGCCCTTTGTTTTCACGAGCCTGAAGAAGGCCCGGGAAATTCTATCCGTACCGCCTGATCAAGCCACCTTCTATATTGTGAACCTTCTGCCCGGCGCTAACGCAGCCCAGGTGAGGCAAGAACTGGCTGCCAAACTGCCGGATGTGTCCGTCTACACCAAGGCGCAGTTCCTGAAACTCAATCTCGATTATTGGCTCTTTGGCACGGGCGCCGGCGTAGCCCTCCTGGGTGGCGCGCTTCTCGGCCTTGTCATTGGAACGGTTATCGTTGCTCAAACGCTTTATTCGAGCACAAAGGACCATCTAACCGAATTCGCCACGTTGAGGGCGCTTGGTTCATCATCCTCTTACATCCACAAGGTGATACTCGTGCAGGCGATCGTAAGCGCCGTCATCGGTTTTGCTATTGGCATTGCGGTTTCGCTGGTGGTGGCTCAGTTCAGCGAGGTCACGCCGATGCCCATTGTGTTGACGCCTCTCCTGGCGGTCCTGCTGCTCGGCGCGACGGTTGCGATGTGCGCCATCTCTGCGATCGCATCCATATTCAAGGTTACGAAGATAGACCCTGCAATGGTGTTCGCTCGATGACAGGAGCGCCTATTCTCGAAGCGCATCATATCGTCAAGGAACTTGGCAAAGGGGATGGCAAGATCGTCGCTCTGAAGGACGTGAGCCTGTCCCTTTATCCGGGCGAGTTCACCCTTCTCATGGGACCGTCAGGGAGCGGAAAGACGACGCTTCTTTCAATCCTGGGCTGCATCCTGACCCCGACGTCGGGGTCGGTGAAACTCGCCGGAGAAAGCCTCGACGGAAGCGAGCCGGAAAAACTCGCCAGCCTCCGCCGCAAGCATCTCGGATTCATTTTCCAGTCCTACAATCTGTTTCCGACGCTCAATGCGTTCGACAATGTGCAAATCGGCCTCGACGTCCGCGGTTTTTCGGGGGTGGATCGCAAAAGGCGCGCGCTTCGCGCGCTTCACAATGTGGGGATCGATCACCGCCTGCGCAGCTATCCCGGAACGCTGAGCGGCGGCGAAAAACAGCGCGTCGCGGTTGCGCGCGCCATCGCCTCATCGCCATCGGTCATCCTCGCCGACGAACCGACAGCCGCGCTCGATACGGAAAACGGGCAGGCCATCATGGAACTGCTCGCGAAAATAGCGAAGAAGGATCAGTGCGCCATTCTGGCCGTGACGCACGATCCGAGAACGATCCCATACGCGAACCGCGTCATCGAAATCGAGGATGGCAGAATCCTCGCACAAAAAAACAGCGGGCAATCCGTACGGGTTGCCGCTGACAAAATATCAGGGAGTGAGAACGCGTCGAACAGCGATCAGAGAAAGCAGCAGGTTCATGCGTAAAGTCCCATCAAAATCCTGGGTTCGTCTTCTTGGTCTGGCTGCCGCCGGAGCATCGCTCATCGGCGCTGCCGCGGTCCTTGTTCTAGGGGCGATGCCCACGCACTCGGAACAGACCGTCAGCCCCGAGCCAATATGGGCAGCCGCCGCTCCCGGCCGCGTAGAGCCGAAAGGGCGCGAGCTTCGCATCGTTGCGACGTCCCCCGCGGTCATCAAGGAGGTTCTTGTCGGTTTGAACGACAAGGTTCAAAAGGGCGATCTCTTGATCCGGCTCGATGACGAGGAACTGAAAGCGAAACTGGCGGCCGCCAAAGCGCA
>JBAVVQ010000579.1:0-4414 GCA_049697375.1 Rhodomicrobium sp. | reverse complement strand
CTATTATACGGCGCTCGCCGAAGAACAGGAATACTCCTCGATCCGCCCCCTCATCGATTGGCTGGATTACAATGGGTATTCCATGGTGACGAAGCCCACAAAAGAGTTCACAGACGCCTCCGGACGCCGCAAAATCAAGGGCAATATGGATATTGAACTTGCGGTCGACGCTATGGAGCTGGCTGATCATCTTGATCATATCGTTCTATTCTCTGGCGACGGCGATTTCCGGACGCTCGTCGAAGCGCTCCAGCACAAGGGCAAAAGGGTCAGCGTCGTCTCAACCTTGACAACGCAGCCACCCATGGTTGCAGATGAACTTCGCCGCCAAGCTGACCAGTTCATCGATCTTTCCGATCTGCAAAAAGATATCTGCCGCACCCAGCGCGCCGAAAATGGCCGCGAGTATCAGGCTCATATCCACGAGCAGCGGATTCATGAGCGTATGAGCGCCGCGGCTGTTCTTCGTGAAAGCCAGGTTGACGCTGACTAGCGATCGAAAGGGGGCGTGACCTTGTCAATTGCCCCTTCCTTTGCGAACGAGACGGACGTGGACGCGCCGAGCGAGCCTCAGCGCGATTGCCTTCTTTGTCCGCGGCTTGTGGATTTCCGTCAGACAAACCGGAGCAATCATTCCGGTTGGTTCAATTCGCCCGTCCCTTCTTTCGGCTCTCGCGATGCGCCGGTCTTGATTGTCGGGCTTGCCCCGGGGTTGAAGGGCGCCAATCGCACCGGCCGGCCCTTCACCGGAGACTATGCAGGACTGCTTCTCTATGAAACGCTCCTGGCCTACGGACTCGCCCGGGGAACTTACGATCAGCGCCCCGACGACGGGCTGGTTCTCGCGGGCTGCCGAATTACGAACGCAGTGCGCTGCGTTCCTCCGGAGAATAAGCCAACGCCGGCTGAAGTTGCAGCGTGCCGCGGATTCCTTGCTGCGACGCTTAAGCAGATGCCGGAGGTGCGAGCCATTCTTGTGCTGGGACGAATTGCGTTCGAGGCGACATTGCGCGCCCTTGTTCTCAAGCCGTCGCAGTATAAATTCAGTCATGGGGGCGCCATCGACTTAGGCGCCGGCCTCAAACTTTTCGGCAGTTATCATTGTTCTCGCTACAATACGAGTACAGGCAGGCTCACGCCAGAGATGTTCAGGGATGTCTTCGATAAGATAGCGGCGCACCTGAAAAGTGCTTAAAGATGTAGGGCGAATATAATGCTAGAAATTTCGACTGACAAAGTCGCCCATGTCATTCTCCGGGCTCGCGAGATTGACGTCAAAACTGAAGCGTGGGACGACGAAAGCGGCCTGGATCGCGACGATGTCGGCAGTGAAACCATCCTCGAAGACTTGCCGGAGGACGCAACACGGCAAGAACTCAAGGAATTTCTCGAAAGCCTTAATGAAGATGAGCTGGCCAGTTTGATAGCGCTGGCTTGGATTGGCCGCGGAACCTATGCTCCCACGGAGGTGGAGGAGGCAATTTCGACAGCCAGGGCAGAGCACGGCGGTAACGGGGTTGCGTATCTGTTCAGCCTTCCATTACTGCCGGATTATCTTGAGGATGGCCTCGATGAGCTGGGCATCTCCGCTCAGGCCGCCGAGGAGGAAATCATAGGCCCAGCGTAGCCCGGGTCCACTTTCCCCTCATTGCTTTCCGGTAAGCTGACTTATTATTGTGCTTGGAAGGGGGGCGTGCGAGGGAGTTGGCGGCGTGGCGGTCTTCTTTATTTCCGACACCCATTTCGGGCACGAAAACATCATCCGCATGTGCCGCCGGCCGTTCGGAAGCGTTACGGAGATGGATGAGGCGCTCGTCGCGCGTTGGAATGAGCGCGTCGGCGCAAGCGACACAATCTATCATCTTGGCGATTTCTGTTACCGGAATAGGTGCGGCGCCGACACCTATCTGCGTCACTTGAACGGCCAGATCCATCTCATAGCCGGCAACCATGACGACGAGACGATCGCTCAGCATGCTTCGCTTTTTGCAAGCGTGAGCCACATCCGCGAAATCCATGAGGGCGGCCATCGCATTGTATTGTGCCACTATCCCATGCGCGAGTGGCACGGCTCATGGAACAGATCGAGGCACCTTTTCGGCCATGTCCATGGCCGCCTCGATCACGAACCACACGGATACAGCCTCGATGTCGGCGCCGATGCGCACGACTTCCGTCCCTGGAGCCTGGATGAAATCGAGCGTGAATTTGAAGGGCGCCTCAATCCATTCGGCGGCGGGAGGCCCAAGCGTGCGAAACCTGCTTGAGACGCGCGGCCGGTTCGTGGTCTTACGTTTTCAAAGTATTTTCGGCAGGACACCGTAATCGCCATTGCACACCGGCCGTCGCGCGCCTCCTGGCCCTCGGGATCGGCGGCGAGTCTCGCCCTCACCCGCGCCGCGGTGTCGAGCTGAGTTTCAATCCGCGAAACAATTTCGTTCTTGGTAGTCAATCGTTGTCCTTTGTGATGTATTTACGAAGAAGACCAGCATCGGCAACTTCGAATATTTGGGCGGCGCAGATCAAGAATTGTAGCGCCAGCGACTTCAGGCCGCGATCTCCAAAGCCGAAAAGGTGACCGCAATGTCGAAAGCGGAACGCATGTCATCCGTGGACATGACGTGGTTGCGTATGGACCGGCCAGCCAATCCCATGGTCATTGTGGGATTTTTCGCACTTGGGGGGCCGGTCAATCTCAATGAGCTTGAGGCGACCATCGCAGAGCGCTTTCTCTCGATCCCGCGGTTCAAACAGTGCGTCGAGAGCCGCGCCGGAGAATATTGGTGGGTGGATGACGCCTATTTCGACGAATCCCGGCACATCAAGCGCGTACGGCTTCCAGGCGAAGCAGACCAGAGGGAACTTCAGCGCTACGTCGCCCAGCTTGCTTCCGAACATCTAGATAAAGCGCGGCCGCTGTGGCAGCTGCACATTGTCGAGGATTATCAGGGCGGCGCCGCGATCATCTTTCGGATCCATCACGCCGTCGCCGATGGCATGGCGCTTGTGGGCATGATGCTTTCCATGACCGATGGCGGCGACCGGCGCGTATGGAAGGCGCATTCCAGAGCGGAGCCCCCAGCATGGCTGTCCGCGCCCGGACTCAAGACACTGCAAAAGGGCCTTGGCGTAACGACAGAACTTCTGCGGGAAGCAAAGGCCCTGGCGGCCAGTCCCGCAAAAACCGCAAAGATTGGCGCGGGCGTGGCCGGTGAACTCGCCTGGCTCTTGTTGATGCCGGAGGATAGCCGGACGCGGTTCAAGGGAAAACCTTCGGGCAACAAGCGCGTGGCCTGGACGGATACGATCCCGCTTCATGAGGTCAAGGCTGTCAGCAAGGCGCTCGGCTGCACCATAAACGATGTGCTGCTCGCTTCGGTCGCGGGCGCGCTCTGCCAATATCTGAAGGACAAGGGAGACCCCGTCAAAGGCGTCGAAATCCGCGCGCTGGTTCCGGTTGATATGCGCAAGAGCCACGAAGCCGGACAGCTCGGCAACAAATTCGGAATTGTCGGGGTGGAGCTGCCTGTCGGCATCGAGAACCCTCTGATGCGTCTTTACGAAGTGCACCGCCGTATGCAAGCCCTCAAGCAATCGCTGGAGCCTCCGGTTACGCTCGGTTTGTTCGCCGTTCTCGGCTACGCGCCGCAAATGCTGCAGGACAGGCTTTTCAACCTGCTCATTCACCGCGCAACCGCGGTTATGACGAATGTGCCGGGGCCGCAGACGCCGCTTTACCTTGGGGGCGCAGAGATCAAACAGGTCATGTTCTGGGTGCCCCAATCCGGCGATATCGGGATGGGGGTCTCGATCTTGTCTTACGATGGCATGGTGCAGTTCGGGCTCGTCACCGACGCCCAGATGGCGCCCGATCCGGAGGCCATCATCGAACATTTTAGGCCGCAGTTCGACCAGCTGGTTTATCATGTTTTGATGTCGTCCTGGGGCGACGCTGACCTGGAAGCCGCCGAACAGGCGGCGCTGCATTCGGAGACGGAAACGCCGAAGGCCCCAGCGCGCAAATCAAGGCCTGCCTCAAAGCCACGCGCCAAAGGCGCCCGGACAAAATCGGCCCCCGATGTGAAATCGGCAGCCCCGCCGGAACCGGACGCTGAAGCGCCGGTCGCCGAAGCGCGCAAGCCGCGGCCTGCTTCGCAGCCGCGCACAAGAGGAACTCGGATAAAACCGGGGCCGCAGGCGCAGCCGCAAACAGCGCCAGAGCCGCAGAGCACGGCAAGACGCAAACTGCCCCGGAAATAATAGGGAATCCGCAGCGTCATCCCGGAAGGGCGGTCACGCCCTATCTACCGTCTTTGGAGTCAAGCGGTTTTCGCATGGCTCCAAGGTTCGCCCGAGCGGAGGATGGCGTTCAAGGTGACGATGAGCTTTCGCATGACGGCGGTAATGACGACTT
>JBAVVQ010000578.1:0-5841 GCA_049697375.1 Rhodomicrobium sp. | reverse complement strand
TGGTGCGAAAGACGGCGGCGCCAAGGGCGCCGGACGAGGTATCGATGCCCTGGAACGCCGGCCAGATGCGCTCCATCAGCGACACGGCGCCGTCTCCTGCCACAACGGGATCGGATTTCGCCACGGACCTGATCTCGGAGGCAGCTTCCTTGAGCCGGCTGATGGCAAGGCTCGAGGCGCGCCAGCCATAGGTATTGGCGCGAAACTTCGCCTTGAATTGCCACTTGCGAACTGCCGCCATCGCTCCTTCAACCCTACTGAATTCTGACCGCGCACCCACCGACGCTTGGATGATGATGTCGGGTTTTAGCAGGCGGTTACGCTTTGCTTTGGAAAGGACTCGATCGGACCAGCTGACCCCATTCACGTTGCGGCCCTTGTCTTTTTCGCGTTCTTTCTTTGAGCGGCCTGCCCGAGGGCTGCCGAAAACTGGTCGCGCGGCAAGTTGAGAAGAGCAAACCGTTTGCGATGGGAAGGCGCAAGATCATTTTGCGACTCAATGACGATCTCAATCGTCGTCTCTCCCGCGAACACCTCGATAGTGACTTCGGCATCCTCGAAATCCACCTCATGGCGGCGTCCATTGGCGCCAATGACGATGGCGTGCGGCATGTTGGCCCCCTTTTTGGGCTGATACCTGTCCCGCCTAAGCAGAGGGGCACACAGCCACACTTGTCGTTGCATGGCAACTTTTTCCGATTGCGGTTCGACCTCGAAAATAACGGTTGCATTTTTGAAGGGTCCGCGATTTCCGAATCTGGCCCACAGCACCATTTAGCCGTGCACCGTTCGAACCCCTCCTATGCTGACAAATTCTGTGTCCGCTGTGCCTTCAATTGCGTGCAATGGTTCAACAAATCCGAACGTCAGGAATCGGCCTGAACCGCCACAAGAGGCTTGCACCGTCGCCACTCAGCATCTGTTTGCTTGCGTGAGCTGTGGGGCCGCTTGCTCAGGATCGGGGCAGGCGCGTTAGTTTCGGCGCAGCCCGCCATTCCGACGACAGCGAACCTTATATCGAATCTTGACGACATCAGTTTTCGACGGTACGCATGCGCCAACTGAGAAGGTTGATTTAGAAGATCGGCGTATCCGATCATCTCGCCGAAAGTGTCGGCCTTTCGCCGCGCGCGGGAAGCGAGCCCTTGAAGCCCGCGGCGCCCTCGCAAGATCTCGGGGAGGGACCGATGATTGAGTTGCTGCCGCACGACAATTTCGACCATGCGCCCGATCTAAGCCCATATGTTCCACCGAAAAGCTCCTCGGTCGATAACGCGCTAGCCTCACCCCATCAGCGAATGTTTCGAGTTTTGTCGGGCGTTATGAGCGAACTTGAAATTAATGAGAACGACATTGTCACCGCCGACCCTTCCACCGACGCCATCGCCAGCATCGCGAATGGATCGCTGGTGTCGTAGAAGCAGAAAATCCAACGACGGGGAAGCGGATATTGCTGTTGCGCCAATTCATCGGCCCATACCTTCTGATAACAAACAGCAAGCATCAGAATTATTCATCGCTTCACATGCTCAGAACGAAAGTAAAAATCATGGGTGTTGTTCATAGATAGCCCACCGCCTGACGAAAGAGGCGGCAGCGGATAGGTCCAGCCTAAAGCCACCGCGCCACTCCTCAGCGCTACCTCTTGCGCCATATTGCTTGCGTCGCCAACCGTCTCAGAGCGGCATGAAGGCGATGACGGGACGGCCTTCGGAATCGAGCACGATCATTGCGCCGCCCTCGAAGCGGCAACGGCCGGCTTTGGGAAACCAGAACCATGAGCCGTTGCGGCCGGGGTTGTCCGCGATGCGTCTGAGCATGTCAGGCGTCGGCTCGACGGCATTCGGCGGGAACACGACCGCGTTGCTCTGCGCGTAGGCGACCGTGACGATCCGCGATGGGGCATCCCGGCCGGGAAAGCTGCGCAGGAAGCGCGCGCCCCGGCACGGCGCGCCTTTTGAAGTCGGCAAGGTTTTTCAAAGGCGGGTTCATAGAGGCATCTCCAAAAGCTAACATGCGTTACCGGCGGGCGAGGAACTCGCCCGCCCGGATCGGATTTCGATTTTTGTGAATGCGCGCGCTGCGTACTACTCGGCCGCCGCCAGGAAGCCGGGCAATGCCGCCGCGGCCTCCTCTTCGATCGCCGCCGGCGTGCGCAGCAGCTCCGGAAGCCAGCCAATGTCGGCGACAAGACGCGTCGCCTCGGCCGCCATGTCTTTCTTCTTCAAGTCCTCGAGGAGGCTGGCTGTTTCCTCGCCTTTGGCTTCGGCGACCGATGCGAGGATCGTCGCCTTGGTCACGCGGCCGAAGAAGTTCGGCGCCCCCGTAACGAAGCCCTGCTCACTCATATCGAGCTTGAGCGCGGTTGCGAGCCGCAAGGCGTGCTCGCGCTTGCCAAAGCCGCGCACGACGGGATCCTGGACGGCGTTGATGGTGAGGCCGGCGCAATGGGCGAACAGCGTGAAGGCCGCATCGTCATCGAGCGCCGCAAGATGATCCCAGAGATCGGCAGGATCCTGCGGAAGCGTTCCTTCGAACGCCTGGTGGCGCGCTTCGATCTCCTTGGCCGCCTTAAAGTCGCCAAGCCCCTCGAAAGGCGCAACGAGCGTGTCCTGCGCTTCGATTTGCAGGCAGCTCGCCGGCCAGTAGGCGCGCTTTGAGTAGAACAGCTTGAGCGCCAGCGCGTGCAGGACCGCCAGATAGGCGACGCGGTGATTATCGGCCATCGCGTTTCTTAGCCCAAGCGAATGATACGCTGTGAGCTCCGTTCTGAGCCTGTCAGGCAGCTGAACAGCGCCGTCCTCCTCGCTCTCATCGCCGGCCTCACTGGAGCCAGCGACTGCGCCTTCAACCGCCGCAGCATCGCCGTCCATCCATCCGGGTGCGTCGCCGCCGGACGCACCATCGCCGCTTTTAGGAAGGGCTGCCTGGTCCTCGCGGCGGACATAGCCGCGTTCGATCAGCAAGACGCCGTCATCGCGGAGGCTGACGAAGGCGCCGGCGATGGCTTTCTGGTTTTCTGCGTAGAGCGCGGATTTGTTCTCAATCTCGGCGATCTGGCGATTGAGCGTTTCGATCCGCTCCTCGTCCTGGGCGCTGAGCTCCTCTTGGCGCTCGAGTGCGTCGAGCTGCGTCCCCAGCTCTTCGAGCCTTGCTTCCTCTTCAGCCGAAAGAGCGGGCTCGATCGGCTGAAGCATCCGGTAATCGCGCTTGTGGTTCCAGGGGAAGTCGATCGCCGCTTCGACCCACTTCCAGCCTTCCGAACGGATCGAGGCCGCTTCGGCCTCAAGCTTTTCGGCGACGAGGCGATCGAGGAGCGCGGGATCCTGAAGCCATCCGGCGGAGTCTTCGTCGAAAAGATCGCGAAGGACAAAGCCGCCCGCGGCTTCATAGGCGGCGAGGCCCACGAACAGCGCGCGGCGATCCTCTGCATCCACGGATGTTTCCGCAATCATGCGCTTGATGGCTTCGGGAGACTTGTTCCACTGGCGGCCGATCGCTTCGAGAACCTGCTCCTGCCGGGCGTGATCCTCGGTCAAGCAAAAGGCCATCAGCTGATCAAGCGTGATTTCGTCCTCCCTATAGGCGTTGAGCAAGACCGGGCTCGCCTTGGCAAGGCGCAGACGCTGCCTGACGACGGCTGGCGTCACACGGAAGGCGGCGGCGATGGTCTCCTCGCCCTGGCCTTGATCGGCGAGCGCTTTGAAGGCTCCGAATTGGTCGAGGGGATGCAGCGCCTCGCGTTCGACGTTCTCGGCAAGGCTGTCAGCTTCGACGAAGCCGCCGGTCCGGACGATGCAAGGGATGGGCGCGTCTTTTGCGAGCTTTTTCTGCTTGACGAGGAGTTGCAGGGCGCGCAGGCGGCGGCCGCCAGCCTGCACGCCATATTCGCCGGTTTCTTCGCCAGCCTCATTGTTGAGGGCGCGGACGCTCAGGCTCTGCAGGAGGCCGCGAGCCTCGATGTCGGCGGCAAGCCCGGAAATGGAAGCGTCCGCCTCCACATGGCGCGCGTTGCCGTCGTGCAAGACGAGCTTATCGAGAGGGATGCTTGTGGGCTGAGTCAGCCCGATCTTTTGTTTGGCCTTGGCCATGACTGCGCTCCGTTGATTGAAGGATCAGGGCTCGGCCGGGCGCTCTCGCTCTTGGGCTTGGCCCTTCGCCCTTCGCTCTCCACCCTCTTTCTCTTGGGCCGCCTTCTCCTTCCGGACCGCGTCAAGGCGCGAACTGCGCTGCTTGAGGTCTGGTAAGCTTAAGGGGAGGTGATCCATTTTTCCCCGTTACAGCCGTTACAGCCGTTACAAGGTTGATCCTGATAGGGAATTTCTGTAACGGGTGCAGATCTGCAACTCGTTACACCCGTTACAGCCTTGAAACGTACACTGATTTGAAAAAGGCGAATGTAAGGGGCTGCTTGACGCTCAAGAACAAAAGCGCGCCGCGGCGCGCAGTTTTGGCGTGCAATGCTCTGCAGCCCCGACCCGTGGTTTCTGGGCACCATAGGGATGCCGGGCCGCCCTCACGTCAACATATCCTTGACATGAGCTTTTTTGAAAAGCGTCACGAAATCAATCGTGTAACGAGCGTAACGGGTGACTCAAACCGTCCCGTTACAGAAATAGCTTAATGAAATCAGTTCTGTAACGGCTGTAACGGCTGTAACGGCAAAAAAGCAGTCACCCCTTGGGGCGTTGGGGGCGATGGCGCCGCGAAGCATCCGCGTTCGTCCCTTCACACGAGTCGGGGCGAGGCAGCCCCGTTCAAGGCGCTCTTGGCGTCGGCGAACAGCGGATCGTCGTCTCCGAAAAGCGCTGACGCATGGAGTTCGTAGCAGCGGCGAGGCCCCATTTGGGGAAGCCGATGCAAACGCTGCCGGTTTCCGTCATGAGCCTGGGAGATGACGCCGCGATCGACGAGGGCGCTCGCGATGAGTTTCGGATCGAAGCCCCGGAGGATTTCCTTCCAGCCTTCCGGCAGGATGTAGTAGACGACGCGCTCGGTTTCGGCGCCCGCATCGAACAGCCGGCGGAAGCCGACCCGGTTGATCGTCGGCGCGCTTGGCGTTTCCCAGTCGGTGAAGCGGGAGGCGCCGTGCAGCTCGAGGAAGGCCTTGAGCTGAGCGACGCCGTTTTGAATTTCGATCGGTCCTGTCGTTCCGCGAGCTTTGACCCATTCAAGGAACAGGCTTTTGCAGGTTTCGCGGGCGTCGCCTTGCGGCCAAGGGACGACGCCGGCAGCGATGGCGAGCTCGCCGGCGGCGGCGATCAAGGCAAAGCGGCTGCAGACGCGGCGCACCTGCCCATCGGCGTCCTTGTCGCAAGCTTGATCGACGAAGCGGGCGATGAACGCCTTGGTCCCTTCGACGATGGCGGCGAGGTCCTGGGCGATGTGCTTCAGGAACGCCGGCGCCGCGTGCCCGTAATGCTTGAGGCCCGCGGCCGTGAGGGCTTCCGCAAACGGCTTCGGCCCCTCGAACCCATGAAGGGTCTGAAAGGCGCCGAGCCCCTGGCCGGCTTCGACGGCGATTTCGACAAGCCGCACCGTCTGCCCGCCCGTCGCGCGCATGCGGTCTTCGGAAAGCTTGTCGGCCATGCCGATTTCGCCCGTCGACATGAAAAGAAGCCGCCAGCTGGTCCCAGCTCGCAACTCGATGCTCTTTCCCATGCGCTCCTTCTGGCGGCCATTGGCGAGCGCATAGGCGGCCTTGAAGAGCGCTTTCGGCTCGATTTCGGCGATCTCGTCAAGCGCGAGGAAGGCGTTGTTGTGGGCTGCCGCCACCGCTTCCAGCGCATTGTCCGTCGCCCGCCAGGCGCGGATGAAGCCGTATTGGCCGCCGCCGCCCCA
>JBAVVQ010000577.1:0-2818 GCA_049697375.1 Rhodomicrobium sp. | reverse complement strand
CGCGCGACCGCTTCCGCGCCGAGCATTACGGCATCATTTTCCAGATGTTCAATCTTCTGCCTTATGGCTCGGTGATCGACAATGTCGTGCTTCCGTTGAGCTTCTCGGGCAGGCGGCGGAAACGGTGTGAGGGCGCCGGAGGCATTCATGCCGAGGTGCGGCGGCTTCTGGACAGCCTCGGGATCGAACAAACGCTGATCGAAAATTCATCGGCGGCGAGCCTCAGCGTCGGCCAGCAGCAGCGCGTAGCGGCGGCGCGGGCGCTGATCGGCTCGCCCGAACTCATTATCGCCGACGAGCCTACCTCCTCCCTCGACCGCGACCGGCAGCAAGCGTTCCTGGATCTTCTGTTCGCGGATGTCGAGGCAGCCGGTGCGACGCTCATCATGGTGAGCCACGACGAGAGCTTGAGCACGCGCTTCACCCGCGTTGCGAAACTGACGGACATCGCAAGGATATCGCGTGGGGACCGGCCGTGATCATCTTTCGCCTCGCACTGAAATCGCTTGCCAACCGCTGGCTCACCGCGCTTCTCACGATCTTCTCCATCGCACTAAGCGTTATGCTCTTGCTCGGCGTTGAGAAAGTTCGCATTGGCGCTCGCCAAAGCTTCGCCGACACGATCTCGGGCACCGACCTGATCGTGGGCGCTCGCAGCGGCAGCCTCAACCTGCTTTTGTACTCCGTCTTCCGCATCGGGAACGCGACCAACAACATCACCTGGAAGACCTACCAGGACATCGCCGCCCGGCCCGACATCGCCTGGATTGTGCCCATTTCGCTGGGCGACAGCCATCGTGGTTTTCGCGTGATGGGAACCACGCCCGACTACTTCAGCCTCTATCATTACCGGCATGGGCGCCCGCTCGAATTCGCTTCGGGCGCGCCGTTCAGCGATCTGTTCGACGCCGTCATCGGCGCGGATGTGGCCGCGGAGCTTGGGTATAAGACTGGCGACAAAATCATTGTCGCGCATGGGCTCGGCTCGGTTTCGTTCCTGGAGCACGACGACAAGCCCTTCCGGGTTTCTGGCATCCTCGCCAAGACCGGCACGCCCGTCGACCGCACCGTGCATGTCAGTCTTGCCGCAATCGAGGCGATCCATGTCGATTGGCAGAGCGGGGCGCGCATTCCCGGCCAAAGCGTTTCCGCCGAAGATGTGCGCAAGATGAACCTGGAGCCGAAGGCGATTACGGCGGTCTTCATAGGGCTGAAATCGAAGCTCGCGGCGTTCCGGCTGCAGCGCGCCATCAACGAATATCAGGAGGAGCCGCTGTCGGCGATTCTGCCGGGTGCTGCGCTTCAGGAGCGTTGGGGGCTTGTCGGAACCGCCGAAACAGCTCTGTCGGCTGTCTCCGGCATGGTTGTCGTGACCGCGCTTCTCGGCATGGTGACGATGATTCTGACCACGTTGAACGAGCGCCGACGTGAAATGGCGATCCTGCGATCGGTCGGCGCGCGGCCACTTACGATTCTTTCGATGCTCGTCACCGAAGCCGGTGTCCTCACGTTCTGCGGTGTCGTGCTAGGAACACTTCTTCTTTATGGCGCCTTGATCGTGCTTCAGCCATTTATAGACCGAACTTACGGCTTACATATCGCTATCGACCCTCCCACGCGGGATCAGCTAGCGGTCCTGGCGGGGATTGTGGCGGCAGGCCTTGTCGCGGGCCTGCTTCCGGCTCTCCGGGCTTACCGGCTCTCACTGGCGGACGGCATGACCGTTCGAACCTGATGGAAAGAACCGACATGATTAGAGTTCTTCGCGCCGCCGCTTTTTGCCTTGCGATCTTGGCCACGCCAAGCCTTGCGACGGAAAGCGAGCCCGCGATGGATCTGGCTTGGGGAAAGCTCGTCCCGCCAGCGCCGCCGGTACAGACGATGAGAGCGAAGAGCTTTTTGTCCGGCGCGACGCCCTTTGCTGGCGCGGGTGGAAGTGAGCCGCCTCCGCCGCCCACTATAAATGACAAGCAATGGATGTCCGAGCGCAGGCTTCAACCGGGCACTGGCGGTGCGCCCGCCGTCGTGACCGAACTGGACGGCAAGCACGTGCGGATCGGCGGGTATGTCGTGCCGCTCGATTTCGAGGCGACGGGTCTTGCAGAAACGGGATATACAATCGACGCCGAAAAAGTGGAAATGCGGAAGGAATAGCGGCGGCCTTCCCGGCGCCTTTCGACGTGCCGTCAGGGATTGGCTACTCCATCAACCACTGACGGGCAGCAGCTTCCTGGTCTATGCCGAAGGCCTTGATCTGAGGATGCACGAAGATGTTGACGATGGCGGCGATCCAGCGCTGCCAGTCATGACCGGCGATGACGGCAATGCGCCTGACCTTGCTTTGATGGTCCTTGACGAACAGGATATGTTTTTCGAGCGCTTCGCTGTTTTCCCAGCCATGCAAGGCCGTGGCGTCAATAAGGAGGCGAATTTGCCCCTGCTCACGGATGAGTTCGTCGATCTGCGGCGCGATCGCGGCGAAATTATCGGCCTTCAACTTTGTTGGCGGTGTGATTTTGAGCGTGTCAGGCGAAAGGGTTTCGATCTGGATCATTATGATCTCCCTATGGCAGCGACCGGGCACCTCTCATTCTGAGTGAGATCAAGCGCAATCCGCAACTTAGCAAGCGCATTTTATTGTAGATGCTTAAGAGCGCCCCGCCTTGCAGGCGGAGCGCTGGAATTGCTTCAGATACGGAATAACATTACACCAAGAGAATGATCGGACAGAAGCTCATCTCTTTTCCGCCCCGCGACCATGATCACGGTGTCTGCGTCAGGGACGCGCTTTGCCGCGCGAAAACGCGATGCCTGGAGC
>JBAVVQ010000576.1:0-27208 GCA_049697375.1 Rhodomicrobium sp. | reverse complement strand
GACCAAGGCCCCGAACGCGATTGGCGGATAGAAACGGGAGAATTGTACGGAGGGTTGCTTCCCCGGTCGGCAATCCGTCCCCCCGCCCAGTGCGGGGCGAATGCCTTTGTCTGCTCGTTCGATGTTGAGAATTTCGATGCGGCCGGGCAGCTCGTACAAAAGCTTGGCGGGTCTGTCGTGGAACCCAAGTTCCCCGTCTCCGGTCAAAGCTGGCAGGGATATTTCATGGATACCGAAGGTAATAACTTCGGAATTTTTCAAGTCGATGAAAAAGCAGGTCTTTAGCTTCAGAAGCGCGAGCGCTGGGTGGCGCGTTACGAAGCGAGCGGCAGCGTTGGCGGCTACGGCCCTGAAGCCATGCCCGCCAGACTGGTAAGTTTATGACAGAGCGGCGAGGCGGGAAGGCGACGGCTTTCGACTCAAATCAAGCCTTTGCCGCAAGCGAATACGAACTCCCGACCGGGCAAAAATCCTCGGAGCTGGTCCGTGCAGAGCGCACAGTCTGGCTCCTCGCCCATGTCCATTTTGCATGGGACATCAACAAAGCGCTTGAATTTGCGCTTCTGCAGACCTTTGCTGTTCCCTCGATTTCAGGCCTTCTGGATCGAACGGGCGAATCCTCCAATCGGACGCTCAAACGTTACGACGACACGGCGATCCTCATAAGGGAAGTCTTGAGCAACGGTCTCGACAGCGACCGGGCGCAGCGCGCCTTTCGCCGCATTAATGACATGCACGGCCGCTTCCGCATCGCGAACGACGATTTTCTCTACGTGCTTTCGACTTTTGTTTTCAGCCCCATTGATTGGCTGGACAGGTTTGGCCGGCGCGGATTGACGGACGAAGAGAAAGAGGGCTGGTTCCTTTACTGGCGGGAGTTTGGCACACGCATGGGCATTGCCGGCTTGCCTGCGGATTTCGGCGCATTTCGGAATTTCGCGAATAAATTCGAGAAAGAACGCTTCGCGCAAGCACCGTCCAACCGGGCGGTCGCGCAGCCAACCATCGACCTTCTCTTGAGCCAGTATTTCGTACCGCAGATCTTTTACCCGGCGGGGCGCGCGTTCGTGATGGCGCTGTGTTCGCCGCGCTTCGTTGGGGCGCTGGGATATCCGCCTTCCTCGTCCGCCCTGCGCCACTTTGCGGAAAGCGCCATGGCTCTAAGGAGACGGATACTGAGGCTGCTTCCAGAAAACACCCGGCCAAAGTACATCCGGTTCGGTAAGCAGACTTATCCGGGAGGCTACACTATCGAAGAGCTTGGCGCGTTCAGGCTTAAGAGGGGAGCCGAACACGTCGAGCAAGGAGCGAAAAGGTGCTCAGGACCTTGCTCAAGTTGAACGGACTCATGGCCAGTTCCTGGGTGCTGCCCTGGTGCGTGTATCGCCTGCACGGCATTCGCCTCATCGGACCGCCGCACGAGGAAATCTGGTATTTTGCCTATGGGGCCAATATGCATGACAGCGCCTTTCGCGATTGGCGCGGAATGCGTCCTCGCGAGTGGCGCGCGGGCCGGGTCCGTGGATATCGCCTGCGCTTCAACCTCATGGCGCCTAGAGGCAAGGCCATCTATGCCAATATGTCAGCCGATCCCGCCGAGGAGGTTTGGGGCGTTCTTTACAAGATCACCCGCCGCGACCTCGTTCGTCTGGAGGCCACCGAAGGCGTTCCGTGGGGAGGATATCGGCCGCATTGGCTCGGCGTGGAGGACATCGGCGGCACAGTACTGCAGGCCGCAACTCTCATGGCCCGAGGCTATGACGACGACCGCGCCCCCTCGCTCCGGTACCTCACGCTACTGCGGGAGGGGGCTCGAGCGCACGGCCTGCCCGAACGTTACATTCGGTTTCTGGAACAGGTCGAGCACGTTCGATAGATTATAGCTCTTGCGCTAGCCGCAGGCATCGAGCACCGCTCTCAGCTGGGACCGCAGACATCCAAGACGCGGCGCAAACGATCCGTCGAAAGCCGCGGACCCGATGGTGAAGGCGTCCGCCCCTGCGGCGGCAAGATCACGGATCTGCGCTGGCTTATGGATGCTGCCTGCGACCAGCAGGATGCCGCCGCCGCCGCGCCGCGCCGCGCGCACCAATTCGAGCGGATCGGCCTCGGTTGCCCGGTAAGCGAGCAAGTCGACACCGGCGCAGCCCATGGCATGAAACCGGCGGCAATCGTCTTCGATCTGGGCTGGCGAGCCCGCGAGCTTTGTTGGATGTTCGAACGGGCCGCCAGGGAATGGCAGGTAACGAACCGTGCTGCCAGCGAGGATGTTGAGCACTTCCTCGACCTGCGTCCCACCGAGTAGCCGGTCGATGCCGATGTCGCGCGCCACCTGCGCCGAGCGCAGGCAGGCCTCTCGCGACGTGCTCACCACCTCCATGTAGCTGGTGGCGCCCGCCGCCTTGATCCGGAGGACGAGTTTGGCAAGCACGTCGGGGCTCACGCCGACGTCCTTGAATCCGATGTGAGTCAATCCGAGCGGCCCTATGTCATCGAGCACGTCAAGACAATCGGTTACCGTCTGGTCCGACCGGGTCAGCATAAAGACGAAGTCCATGACCGTTCGACTTCCTGGGTCTTTAGAAAGAAGGATAGTAACACAGCGAGGGGCGTTACTTAAGCTTAGGCCAGGTCCCAGCATGTGATAATTTGGGCGGCATGAAAACCGCTATTATCCTCCACGGGAAACCTCCAAAAGAAGAGTATCTCGACCCAGACAGCCCATCTCCGTCCAATGCGCATTGGCTGCCGTGGCTCCAACGGCAATTACTGCTGCACGGTATTCTCGCTCAGACGCCCGAACTACCGCAACCCTATGAGCCGGATTACAAAAAGTGGTCTGCAGTGTTCGAGCAATTCCCTCTTGATGCCGGGACCATTCTCGTAGGTCACAGTTGCGGAGCGGGATTTTTGGTCAGATGGCTAAGCGAACATGCGCTTCAGGTTGGAAGGGTTGCGCTCGTGGCGCCATGGATCGATCCAAATCACGACCGGGCGCAGGCGATGTTTGACGGACTGCATATAGATAGCGGCTTGGCCGCGCGTACTCGAGGCATCCGGCTTTTCATTTCCTCGGGCGATGGCGAAGAGATACTCGCTACCGCGGCCCTGCTTGAAGCGGTCCTGAAAGGGATTCATCTGCAGCGTTTCGGCGATCGCGGGCAGTTCACATCGGCCGACATGAAAACGGAGGAGTTTCCGGAATTGAGAGATTTCCTTATCGACGAAGTTGCCTAAGTGGCCGCGCCTCTGTGCTCCTCACAGCGAAGAAAAAAGCCTCGCGCAATGCGCCAATCACACCGTGCCTTTCTGTGGCGAACCTCGACGCATTGACACATATCCTAACCTGTCTAACTTAAGACTTTCTTCTCTTCATTTAAGACCAAAAGACTAGCTTGCGCTGGACTGTGCTCATTTGCCACTTTCAAATTCAACTAATCATGATGACTCCAACAGTGTTCACGACTAATTTACTGGAGCCTGATCCAGGGGCAATGACTGCCGCCTCGGACGTGCTTTGAAGTGTTGGAGTGAATGAGTGGGCAACGTAAAATATGCTGCGCAGCGCGCTTGGTGGGATGACTTGTATCACCTTGATCCTCGCTCGTTTGGGATCGACCGAGTCCAAGTTCTCGAAACGTCTGATGATCCCCAGCCGACCGGACTGTTGGATGTGCACGGAAATGAGCTCTTCCGCGTAACCGAAAAACGCCCGATAGGCTTCTGGGTCCTTACAGAATGTTAGGCAGGAAGCGAAGCTGGCGCTGGAGAATATCGATGTTCTCCGATGCCGATCCTGACAACTACAAATCATGTGCGCGTTTGCCGGTCGCGCTAACGGATCGCCGCTCCCATCATCCGGGACGTGCTGGCCCAATTGCTTCCGGCAACTCGTTCCCGGCATAGAACCGGGCCAATCGGCTTTTTGTA
Source organism: Rhodomicrobium sp. (assembly GCA_049697375.1). Classification (GTDB taxonomy): domain Bacteria; phylum Pseudomonadota; class Alphaproteobacteria; order Rhizobiales; family Rhodomicrobiaceae; genus Rhodomicrobium. The sequence goes on along the minus strand of JBAVVQ010000576.1, from coordinate 23,278 downwards.
GGCTCATTGCCGGGCCGGTTTCGGGACGACGCCCGCAGCGATAGGTTGGCCCATCCGGAAAATTCTGCTCAGCGTCCCCGAGCCCCATGGGCCGCCTCACGCGCCGCCCGCGCCGCCGATTCCCGGACCACGGTAATACGGTGGGTTTCCTCGCTGATCCTTCCTTTGACCTCTTCAACCGCCATCCCGTTCAACGCTTGGCGAGCTACGGCCTGCACCGTGAAAAGGCCGAGCGCAAGCGCATCGATGTTTCGGGAAATCCCTTCCTTCACCTCGCTCGCAACCTCTTGCATCTTAAAGACCGCTTTTTCGATCGGCAAACGTTCGAGCATTCTTTCGCTTAAGATCTCAGCCGCGCTGTTAATCATCTCGCCGGAGATCTCTTTCAGAAGCGGGATCGATGTCGCAGAGACGTCGATGATCTGCGCAATGACATTGAGGGTTGCGGCGCGAGCCTGATTGGCGCGAGTCGCCAACATGGCATTCTTGGCCTTGATCTGCGCCTCAAGCGCCAGCAGATCCGAAATGTCAGCGGCATTTTTGCGTTCCGCGCCGTGATTGGAGTCAGGGGCTACTCCCAACTGCGCGCCGAAATCTTTCGGAACAAGCGCTTTCATGGCTGTCCTTGCCCCTTTCCAAAGATCCTGGCGGCCTTGGTCGTCTCTTCGCTGACCGAGGTCCCGGAGAGCTTTTTCGAAGCTTTGCACATAGCCCGGCAGGGCCGTTTGCGCCTCCTTGTGGGAAGCGAACCAGTCCTTTAGCGCTTCTGCAAGATTGAGTTCCGTTTCGTGGGTCACCGTTTCCTTGAAGGCGGCTTGCAGTCTATGATTCATGTCCGGCTCCCAGTTCCAGACACGGATAGAAGAGGACAACGAGAACGACGTTGTCACCCCCACCACAAATACGAAAGACGCCAAAAGCCCTCTCAGCCACAAGGCGGTCGCAAAGAGCCTGCGGCTTTCCGAGACATAGGTCAGAAAAAGAAGGCCAACCCCTCCCAACACCCACCAAAACCACGAGATCTCTCTCACCGGTTCGAGCGCCTGATACATCCAGACTGCGGCATGTTCGTAAGCCTTGATCGCTTCTTGCAGGACATGCGGCGGGGTCATTTCGCCATCGATGAAGCCATTGTAGGCGCAGAGAAAGAGAAATTGGGGGGTGACGCCGATCGCGACCGCGCCTGCAATATTGGAGAGGCTCTTCCAGAATCGGTTCCCTTTTCGGGACAAGAGCCACAAGAGAACGGCCCCAATCCAAAGCGCGCCAACCCATTCGCTGAAGAAAAACGGCTTCGAAGCCGCCCAAAAGAGAAACGCGCAAGCGATCAAGACAGCGATATAGATAGGGCCGACGCTCGCCCAATACACGACAAACGAAACCAGACGAACAAGCTGGACCGCGATCCACCACGAGACCCACTTCAGGCGGCTTGCCGACTGAAGGCGCTCCCGGAGTTCGTTTTCGCCTTGATCGAGTTTCTGAAGAAGCCAACGGGAGGGCGTGAAAATATGCCAAAGAAGCTTACCCAGAAGCTGCGCGATCCGGTCATAAGCCCCGGTGACGAAAACTCCTACATTATCAATAAAGTCGGGTCTGGACTCGCCCCTCGATTCGCTTGCCGGCATTCATAGCTCCGGAGTTTTCCTGGTTGCGGCCTCACCCATCTTCCGAGTTCGGAAAAGGAGCAAGCCCTCATGAAGGGACGGCTCCCATGATATTATTGTGATGAGCTGGGAGGACTGGCTTCACCTCTCATCGGATTGTGCGCGTTTTTGCGGATAAGACTGCTCGCGTGAGGAACGTCTTGGCGTAGCTGGGGGCGGTCCAAGAAACCAGAGCGAAGACTGAAGAGATGCGACGAATGCCCTGGTTTCTGACAGAAAAGTCAGTTTTTGGGGTTCCAATTTCATGACAGGATCACTCAGTCGATTGGCCCCCAGAATTCTGGAGATGCGAAGGCATGCCGGGCGGGCGATGCCGCATTCTCGTCATCGAGGACGACCGCGAAATGGCCGGCCAGATCGTGGAGTTCCTTGCGGCGAACAGTTACGAGGTCGATCTCGCCGCCGATGGCGACGAGGGGTTGAGCCGCGCGCGTTCCGCCAACTATGCTGTGATGACGATTGATCGGATGCTTCCGGGCATCGATGGCATCACCGTCATCCGACGCTCGAGGGAAGAAGGAATCGTCACGGCCGCCTTAATCATCAGCGCTCTTGGCGAGATTGAAGACCGGGTGCGCGGCCTGCGCGCCGGTGGCGACGACTACCTCGTCAAGCCGTTCGCCTTCGCAGAATTGCTTGCCCGTGTTGAGGCTCTCGCCCGGCGGAGCGATCGCATTGTCAAAGATGTGGTGCTGCGCGTCGGTGATCTCGAACTCGACCTCGTGTCGCGGGCGGTGAGCCGCTCTGGCCGGCAAATCGACTTGCTGCCGCGAGAATTTCAGCTTCTCGAATACCTGGTTCGCAACCAGGGCCAGATTGTCCCGCGGGCGATGCTGCTGCAGCACGTATGGGACCTTCATTTCGATCCCATGACTAACATCATCGATGTGTATGTCGGACGCGTCCGCCGCAAGGTCGACGCTGGGCAAGCCTATCCACTGATCCATACTATCCGCGGCATCGGGTTTTGTGTCCGTGCTCCTGGCTAAGACCTTACAGTCTACCACATTCAAGTTGGCGCTGCTCTCCATCGCGATTTTCGGCGCCTTGGTCTTTGCGCTGTTGGGCTATGTCTATTGGTCAACCGTGTCCTATGTGCGCAGCCGGTCGGATCAGGCGATCGCGATGGAGCTCGCGAGCTTGCAAAAGGCCTACGCGAGCGCAGGGCGCGCCGAACTGATCAGCGCGATCGCGCAACGGCTCTCCGACCAACGCTTCGTAGGCGGCGTCTACATGCTCGCCGATCCTTCGTTCTCTCCACTAGCCGGCAACCTCGCAGACTGGCCTCCGGCTATGAAAGGCTCCAGCGGACGGGGTGATTTTAGAGCGCGCGAGGGCCTGCCGATGCTGCGCTCGGCGTTTGCTACACTTCAAGACGGAAGTCATCTGCTGGTAGGGAAAGACCTCGATGACCTCGATATGTTCGAGGCAAGAATAAAGGTGGCTGGAGCCCTCTGCATCGTATTGATACTTGTGCTAGCCGGAGTCGCCAGCGTGACCGTCACGCGTCGCACGGTGGGGCGCATCGAGGCCATCAACGCGACGAGCCGCGCCATCATGCAAAGCGGCCTCGGTCAGAGAATACCCTTGCGCGCGACGGGCGACGAGTGGGACGAACTTGCCGCGAACCTCAATTCGATGCTTGACCGCATCGAAGCGTTGATGGCGGAGGTGAAACAAGCGACCGACAATGTGGCGCACGATTTACGGACACCTTTGGCCCGCATGCGAAGACGGCTGGAGAAGGCCTGCAATAGGCAGCGGGAGGCGGATAGCGACCAATCTTTGATCGGTGACACAATGGCGGACCTCGAAGGGGTCCTCAGCATGTTCGCCTCCCTCACGCGGATCTCCCAAATCGAGGCGTATGAGCGAACAGCTGCGTTCCGCTCCGTAAACCTCGTTGAAATCGCGAGCGAAGTCGTGGAGCTCTGTGACGCGGCGGCGGAGGACAAGGGGGTGCATCTGGAAGTCGTCGAAAATCAGCGCGTGTTCGTCGCGGGCGATAGAGACCTCCTGTTCGATGCGGTGGCCAATCTCGTCGATAACGCCATCAAGCATGGCCGTGAGAGGGGACAAGTGACCGTGGAGGTCAAAGAGAGCGATGGCGCCGCCGTCATTTCGGTTTCCGATGACGGGCCGGGAATTCCGGTCGCTGAATGTGATAACGTCTTCAAGCGCTTCTATCGGCTTGAACAAAGCCGGTGCGCCCCCGGCAACGGGCTGGGTCTCAGCCTCGTCGCCGCAGTCGCCCGTCTCCATAGGGCTCGTATTGAAATGGTCGACAACAGACCGGGCCTCAAAATCCAACTTCGGTTTCCCTCGCCGGCGAGGTCTGAATTGGAGAACAGGGGCTTGAGCGAACGCAACTCCCGTCTTGATTTGCGATGATGCTCAACAGAGTAGTTTTGATCTGCCTGCCGACGCCAAGGGTGATCGCGATGGCAGATTTAAAAGTCAAAGCCGGAATTTTCTGACAAATAAGTTAGTTTCTGGCTTGCAGATTTTTTGATAAGGTTTTCTACGCTAGATAAGCTTATTACAAAATTTGAAGATTTTAGAAATTTATTTGAAGGTTGAAGCATTAAGATTAGCTTCCGCAAGTAGTCAAGATAAAACTATGGGTCACAGGATGCTGTGTTGCGTAGGGTAAGCCGGATCAGGTCGAGGCGATGATATTCGAAACAGCTCAGCTTCGAAGTTTAGTTGCGATCGTAGAGACGGGCAGCTTTACCAAGGCCGCATGCAAGGTAAATCTTACGCAACCCGCCGTCAGCCTCCACATCAAGCGCCTCGAAGACCAGCTCACGCGCAGGATTTTTGAGCGGGATGGCCGGAAGGTAACCTTAACCCAGGAGGGCGAGGTTCTCTGCGCGTTTGCGAGGAAGATACTTGCCTTGCATAGCGAAGCGCAAAGCGCATTCCAGGGCTTGGAGGCGGGAAGCGTCCGGCTTGCCGCGCCCGAATACTACGATTTGAAAATTCTGGCCTCTTTGCTGGCTCACTTCGCACGCCGGTACCCGCAGGTGAAGCTGGAGGTGAAAGTAGCCCTCGGCCCCGATATCGAGGCGGCTATCGCGGCCGGGGATGTCGACGTAGCCATCCTGAATTACGAGCTCAATCAAACAGGTGGACCCGCTCTGGATCGGGATAACCGCGTTTGGGTGGCTTCAGCCGATTTTCGACATTCTCCAGGGAAGCCCTTGCCTCTTGTGCTTTTTCCTAATTTCTGCGGCTGGCGAAAACTGGCGACAAACCTTCTGGATGAGCACGGAATCGCCTGGAAAGTGGCCTTGTCGAGCAGCAGCGTCGCGGGCCTGGTCGCAGGCGTCGAGGCGGGGCTCGGCGTTTCGATACTGCCAGAAAAGGCGCTTGCAGGTTCTCTGCGTAATGTTGGGGCGCTGTACGGTTTGCCGGACCTGCCTCCGTTTGAGTACAGGCTTTTCGAGAGTCAATTCGCGCCGCCGGCGGCCCGCCGGCTCGCATGCGCCATCAAGGAAGTTTTCGGCCAGGAGCAGGCGCGGCGCGAAGGGATCGGCGGGATCAAGCCCGCATATGCTTCGGCGGCTTCGCTTTAAGAGAAATCACGCGACGCTCCTCTGTAAGCCGGTTCGCCCCGTCCGGCAGGCGTTAGTTAAAATCCGGTGAAAATTGGGTTTGTTTCGTAAAACCCATACAAGTGAGTATATTAGTAGTTTCCTGCCGCATGGGCCTGCGCCGCCGCGCCCCAGGCGAGCATGATTAATTTCCGCCGCCCAAACATAATTAACGGACTTTCGCGCGTCCCATTTTGCGCGAAAATCGGCGGTTTTTGAGCCGAAAATCGCAATGTTGGGTTCGTTTCGGCGGGAAATCCGTCCCGTGCGCGCCGCAATTAACCAACACTCGTTAACGCCTGATCGGCGCGAAGAGCTGCTCACTAAATTTCGCGAGACTGCCCCTGCATCGTCGGCGACGGCTCCGGGGCAGTCAATTTCGTGTGCGAGGGAGAATGGCCCGCTCGTTATGCCGCAAGGCAAAATGAAACGATGACGGGGCGGGCAGGCGGATTTTCCATTACTCTTATTGGCCATGCGTCCTGCATTAAGTACAATCAGGGTCACAGGGGTATGGTTTCGATTGCGCTTATTGCGGATAGTTATTTTGGCGGTTCGCCAAAGACGCCCAGGGAGCGCCGGGGCTTTGGAATTGCATTGTGGGACAGCCGGTTCGCGCCATTCGTGACGCATCCGGCAGGGACATGATTGCAGGTCAATCAAAAGGGAGGAACACGGGAATGACTACTCCACCTAAAGGCGGGCGCGATCTCCAGGCGCCAAATAAAGACCTTGAGGCAGTGAAACGGATGGCCGCCGCGATTGGTGAGATTACCGAGAAAAGTCATCACCTGATCAATCAGTACCTCGGGAGTAATGAGGTCGACGATGGATTCAGGATTATGCACCCTGCCATCGTAAGCCGGGCGTTCCAGGAAATGGCGATCAAGGCGTGGCAACACCCGGCCGAGATCGTCAAGGAGCAGATCAATTACTGGAACAGCATGGCCGAGCTCTGGCAGAAGGGCATGGCCAAGGCCCTGTTCAACAAAGAATTCGAACCGGTGGCGGCGCCGGGGCCGGCCGACCGGCGCTTCAAGGACGAAGCATGGGCCGAGAACGTCGTTTTCGACTGCATTAAGCAGTGCTACCTGCTGACCTCGCGGCACCTGCAATCAGCGGTCGGCCGGGTCGAAGGGCTTGACGACCACACGACCAAGAAGGTGCAGTTCTACACCCGCCAATTCATTGACGCGATGTCGCCCACCAACTTCGCGGCGACCAATCCCGAAGTCCTCAAGGCGACCATCGAAAGCAAGGGCCAGAACCTGCTTGAGGGCGTCGCGCACATGATGCAGGACCTGGATCGCAACAAGGGCAACTTCAATGTGAAGATGACCAATCTGGAACATTTCCACATCGGGGAGAATCTCGCGACGACGCCGGGCAAGGTCATCTACCAGAACGAGATGATGCAGCTCTTGCAATATGCGCCGTCGACCGAGACGGTGCGCAAGCGGCCGCTGTTGATATTTCCGGCATGGATCAACCGGTTCTATATTCTCGATCTGCAGCCCAAGAATTCGCTCGTCAAATGGGCGGTCGACCAGGGCCATACGGTGTTCCTCATGTCATGGGTCAACCCGGATGAAAGCTATGCCGACAAGACCTTCGACGAATACCTGCTCAAGGGGCCGATGGCGGCGCTCGATGCGATAGAGCAGGCGACGGGCGAGAAGGAGGTCAACGCGGTTGGCTGGTGCATCGGCGGAACGCTGTTGGCCATCACCTCGGCCTACATGGCGGCCAAGCAGGACAAACGGATCGTCAGCGCCACCTATTTCACGTCGATGCTGGATTTTACCGACCCGGGCGAAATCGGGGTCTTCATCGACGATGCGCAGATCGACCTGCTGGAGAAGCACATGCGGCACAAGGGGCTCCTCGAGGGTCACCATCTGGCCGAGGCTTTCAGCATGCTGCGCGAGAACGACCTGATCTGGTCGTTCTTCGTCAAGGACTATCTCTTGGGCCAAGAGCCGACGCCGTTCGACATCCTGTACTGGAACTCGGACTCGACCAACATGCCCGCGGCGATGCACACCTACTATGTCCGCAACATGTACCTCCACAATCGTTTGCGCGAACCGGACGGCATCACGCTTGCCGGCGAGGGCATTGATCTTCGCCGCATCACGATTCCCCAGTACTTCCTGTCGGGCAGCGAGGACCATATCGCTCCGTGGAAGTCGACCTATGCCGGAACTCAGCTTGCGTCCGGTCCGGTGCGGTTCGTCCTGGGGGCTTCGGGCCATATCGCCGGGGTTCTGAACCCCCCCGCCGCCAAGAAATATTGTTACTGGACGAACGAAAAGATCGCCGCCACTCCGGACGAGTGGCTTGCCGGGGTGGAGCGCCACGAAGGATCGTGGTGGGTGGATTGGGATCGTTGGGTCGGACAGTTCGCCGGGGGTTCGGCGCCGGCCCGGCAGCCTGGAGACGGCGCGCTCAAGCCGATCGAAGATGCGCCCGGTTCTTACGTGAAAACGGTGCACACCTTGGATAAGCCTGAGCCTGAGCAAACCTTTGTCGAGAACGTGCAGCGCGCCTTGCACAGCCTTGATGTCCCAACGAGACATGATATCGACGCGCTGTCGAAGCGGGTGCACGAGTTGGCCACGGTGGCGGACAAGCTCTCGGCCCACCTCGAAGAGACGCCATCCGATAAATCCGATACCAAAATAGAGACGCAATCCGATACCAAAGCAAAGCCTAAGAAGAGGTCAAAGCGCCCTCAGACGTAACCCACGCGGACGGCGCCCATAGGTCAGCAACGACCGGGGCGCCGCCCTATCGCTCATGTCATGACCAGCTCACCTGTGGGCACCGAAGCCATTTAATACACTGGTAAAGACTTTACTGTTGCGCCAGTTCATCAGTTCGCTTCTGATTGCGAACAGAGACGGTCAAAACTCTAATTTCAGAGGCCTTACGGCGATCGGCTGCTGGCAGGAACGAGCCATACCGTCATGCCTGGCTCCAGCTTTTCCTTCATGTCAATCGGATCGGCGCGGAGAAAGAAGCTGTTAAGGTCGTGGTCTCCCACGGCGCGCGCCGCACGCCATGTCGCGAATTCGCCAAGCGGCCGTAACTCGGTCACCCGCGCCTTGACGGCATCGCCTCTCGCAGTTCGCAACTGAACCGGAGACCCGATCGCAAGGCCTCCCAAGAAGTCTTCGCGGATCGTGAAACTGAACCAGAGTTTGCGTTCCGCCTTCAAGGTCATGACAGCTTGGCCCGGTGAGATCACCTCGCCTGGATCAGCGGCAAGGGTGCCAATTTCGCCGTCGGTAGGGGCAAAAAGCTTTAACTTGGCAAGCTTTGCTTCAAGATCGGCGAGAGCGGCCTCAGCCAAAACGACCTTTGCCTCGGCGATTTGCCTTTCCTCCTTGGTAGGGCCGGCCCTGTTCTGGTCGTAGGCCGCGCGCACGAGTGCAAGGGTGGCTTCGGCGGCCCGAAGGTTGGCTGTCCGCTCATCGAGCAATTGTTTTGATGCGAAAGACTCCTTCGCGAGCGCCGCCGATCGCTCATATTGCTGGTTCGCAAGAACGAGGTTCGCCTCCGCGATGCTAATATTTCCAGCTGAGATGTCGACTATTTCCTTGCGAACGCCCGCAAAAACGTTGTCGCGGTCGGCGCGCGTCTTTCCCAGCGCGGCTTTCGATTCCAAAACTGAGGCTGTCAATTCGGGGTTGCTTAATAGCGCCAGCGGATCGCCCTTTTTAACTTGCTGGCCTGGCCTCACAAACACGGTTGCCAGACGGCCCGTGATTTCCGGCGCAATCAGAATTTCGGTTTCCCTCACCATGCCAGCAATGAGCGGGGCGTCAGGGTTGGCCTGCAGCGCGCTGAGCGAGAAGCTGCCTGCGCCGCACACCATGGTGACGACGGCGAGAAGCAACAGGGCTCGCAGCCGCGAGTTAATGACCAAGGTGGGTCTCCTTCCAACTGGATATTTTGGCTGCCAGGACCGCGAGCAGGCCGTAGATGCCGGTTAACGCCCATAGCGTCATCCAATCGCGCCGGACCTCGAACAGGCTGGCGCCCATCTGATTGATGCGCACGAGCCCGTCGATGGCTGTGGTGCTTGGAAAGACCTGGCTTGCTGCGCGCAACTCGCTTGGGATGGCTTCGAGCGGCCAAGACACCCCGACCAGGAAGAACAGCGGCAGGCTGGTCGCAATGAAAAGCAGGACGGCGTTCTCGCGCCGCGTGAACCAAGACCCGACGAATTGGCCGAGAAGGCTCACGGACAGAAGGAACGGCGTCGCCAATAGAAAAAGATCGAGAGGACGTCCGAGGGTTGAAAAGCCATACACGCGCGGCAGAATAATGAGATAGAGCGCCACGCCCGGCATCGCCAGACAGAGATGGGCAAGCGCTTGCCCGGCGACCGCTATGGCGCGCCCTCGCCGGCGCCGGGCCTGAATTCCGCCTGCTTCGAATGTAACTCCTCCGAGCATCGACGAGCCCATCAAGAGCGTCTGCTGAAGGATGAGCACAAAGGCTGCCGGAACAACGTAACTCGCGTAGCCGCCTACTGGATTGAACAAAGGCTCGGTCAAGAGCTCGACCGGTGAATATCTCGTAAGCGTTGAATGACCAAGGCTGCCATGTGTGGCGACCGCGGCTGTCACTGTGTTCGCCGCCTCATTGATGCCTTCCAGCGTCCGATTGTAGAGAAGAAAATAAGCCGAATCGACATAGGCGGCGAGCCGGGCTTTGTTGCCCTTCAATATCTCCCGCTCAGTGTGCTTGGGGATCCCTATGATGGCGAAGACTTCCCGCCGGGCGAGCGCGGCCTGGGCGTCGGCGAGCGTGTCGGCAGCGATTGTAACCTTAAGGGCTTCATCCGCGTTAGCCGCTTCGACGAGGGCGCGGCTGAGCTCCGTCCGGTCCTGGTCGACGACAGCGACCGGTATATCGCGGAGAAGCTGGCCGAGATAAGGTTGCGGGTAAAACAAGCCATAGATGACGGGCGCCAGCACGATCATGCCGAAGACACCTTGATCGCCAAGCACGCGCCGGAATTCGGCGAACATCGCGCCGCCGATTCCGAACGCAGCGGCGGGTTGCCCCGGTGATTGAGGCATTGGCGCCGGTGGCACCCGCGCGCGAACAAGCGCGCGCAAGCGGAACCAGGCAAGGCCGAAATAGGCTAACGTAAGCAGTCCCAGGATAGCGAAGGGCTGAGCCGAGACCGCCTGAGGCAGTCCTCGAACCGCTTGGTCAAAAAGCACCTCCATGTACCAGCGGAGAGGGAGGAGGTCCCCCCAGAACCGCGAAAAGGCGTTCATACCAAGGAGGGGAAAGCCGACGCCCACGAAGCCGAAGGCAGGGGAGCAAAATATTGCCGTGAGGCTCAGTCCGAAGGCGAGGTTGCGGACCAGCAGCTGGAACATTGCGCCGACTGAGAGGTAGGCGATGATCAGCAGGCAGGCCGCCGCTCCCGTGAGTATGGCGCTGCCGCGGAAGGGAACTCCGAAAAGGCCGTGGATGATGCCGGCTTCCACCGCCATCATCAGAACGAAGATGGCGAATAGCGGCGCGAGCTTTCCAACGACCGCAGCTACAGGACTGCCTCCGGCCATCCTGAGCCAAGCCCTCACGCTGCGCCTTGTAAATTCCGTTCCCACCGCATATCCGGCGGCAACCGCGATCACGACGTGGAGGACCATGGGCATAATGGCCCGCAAAAGAAATTGGGCAAAGTTCAGCGCCGGGTTGGTCAGCACATATTCTTCCGCCACAAGCGCGCCGGGCTCGAAAGCTGGTTTTGCATGCGAGGCGGGCGCAAGCTTCGATGACGTGGCGTTAATTGCATTGGATACGGCCGCCGAGGCGTTGTTACCGGGCGTGAAAAATTGACGATTGTAAAAGACTACGATCTGAGGGCGCTTCTTATCCAGCACATCGCGCTCAAAATTCGGGGGAATGTAGGCCGCCGCGATCGCCTCGCCAGCGCGTATGGCCTCCATCGCGTCCGTCAATGTGCTTGAACGGTGCGTAACTTTTACTGCCGGTGCGGACGAAATCGCCTGGACATAAAGCCTGGACGTTGGCGTGCCATCCGCGTCGACGACGCTCACATTGAGGTTGCGGATCACGGTGTTGCTGAACGTCCAGGCCAGGATCGCAAAGGCGATGAGAGGAACGCCTATTGCAAGGAAAAGAGCCAGCCGGTCCCGGTACATCCAGCGCAATTCGCGCGTGGCGACGAGGATAATGCCAGGGCGAGGCGGCGGCTTCATTGCCGCGCCCGCGGCCAATCAGTGTAAACGCTCATTCCCCGGCGCAGTTCGGGGAGCGGGTTCACGGGATATGCCCGGACCTCAAAAGTCCGAAGGTCGAAATCGCCCGTGGAGCGCGTCGCCCGCCAGCCCGCATATTCCCCTATCGGCGCAATGAATTTGACGGCGACCGTAATGGGGCGGTTGCCCAAGGCCGGCGCATGCACTTGAAAGCGGTCGCCCACCTTCAGCCCTCTGACGAGATCCTCGCGGAGATTGAACCGTAGATAGACGTCGGTAAGATCGACGAGGGATAAGAGCGGCACGCCTGGCGAGACATAATCCCCGAGCTCCGCCCCAATCTGGTACACTTGAGCTGCGATAGGCGCTCGGACGACCAGTTCATCGACCTGCGCCCGGATCGTATCGATGTCGGCTTGCGCTTTGACAACTGTGGCGCGCGCGATGCCGCGCTCTTCTTTCGTGTGACCAGCGACCGCCTCCTCGTAAGCGAATTTTGCCTGTTCGGAGCCACGCTCTGCGACTTGGAGCTGATTCGTCACCTCATCGAGGCGCTGCTGCGGCGCATGGCCTTCCGCGACCAGTGTCTTGGTCCGCTCATAGGTTTGCTGGGCGAGAGTAAGATTGGCGGCTGCGCTCTCCGCCGCAGCTTTGCGCTGTGCGATCACCTCCTGGCGTGTTCCAACTTCGGTATTTGCAAGTTGTGCATCTGCGACCGCCTTTGCCGCTTCAGCCTGACGAAGGCTTGTGAGAAGTTGTGGGTTGGTTATTTCATAGAGTACGGCGCCGGCGGCAACGTTGTCGCCACGCTCCACAGGCCGGTTGCCGACTCGGCCGTCGATCCTCGCCGCAATATCGACGCGGGTGGCGTCGGCTTCCCCTTGCACGACGAGCGGCTGCGGCTGCACCAAATACCAAAGTGACAGGCCAATGATCGCGCCGACTATGATCGCCACCAGAATGGCAGGAGTTCGGAGTGGCCGGGGACTGGCTTTCGTTTTCTCCTTTCTAGGATTGGGCGCGTCTTGGGGGCTTGGGTCGTTCGAGCGGCGCTCGGGCGCTGGAAGATCCCGAGCGTTGGCGTCGGGCGCCCCCTCGCGATTTGCGGCTTGGTCTTCACTAGCGATTCTATCAATATTTTCAGCCATTTTAGACCTTTATGCCGACTTCTTGGCGCCTGGAGCTCCAGGGCTGTAGATCCTATCGACAGCACTGAGAACGAGCGAACATCCTTCGGTGAATGAGTGTCACAATCCATTAAATACTTGTTGAATCACCAGTTGCAAATTCCATTCCGGCTTAATTGCAGAGCTTATGTCAGTAATTTCAGTTGGCCGATTAAGACATAGCAGAAGCAGAAGTTTCTGGGTTGTAACTTCTGCAAGGATAATGTACCCCACCTTGCTTATCTAAACAATTTGAACATATGCATGAGCTTAAGCTTGATATTATTTATACAATTTTGACTGTTCAAGACCTGGTGTCAGGATACTAGGAAAAGAAGGCTGAAGTATCGCGTAGACACCAGTAAATAGCGGCGAGTGCTCGCTGCCCATTCGAAAGGCGCAGGGATGGTGCACCAATTGCAGAATGGCAGAGGCGTCGCTCCGCCGGGCGGTCGGGAGCTCCAAAGGCGCTCCCTGACAGGAACAAGTTGGCCAAGCAATGAATTTGTCTCGGGCAGCGCTCCCATCCAAGTAAGCGAAGGGGACCGCTCGGCACGGAATGAGGCTAATGACGCCAAATCACTCCAGGCATTCCTCGCTTAAGCCGCGGCTTTCTCAAGGGCGGTTGCGAATTTCCCTCATCCTTTTAGGTGTTCTCGCATTGGGCGGATGCTCGGGAGGCGTTCTCGATCCGAAAGGCCCGAGTGCGGCCGCCAACAGCCTGATCATGATCAATTCGCTCGAGATCATGCTGGCGATCGTCATTCCGACCATCATCGCGGGTTGTGTCATAGCGTGGTGGTACCGCGCATCCAACACAAGGGCGCTCTACCTGCCGGACTGGGACTATTCGGGCCGCCTCGAGCTGATCGTGTGGTCCATCCCGATCCTGGTCATTCTCTTGCTTTCCGGCGTGATCTGGATCGGCTCGCACGAACTCGACCCCGCCGAGCCGCTCCAGTCATCCGAGAAGCCTGTCAACGTGCAGGTCGTCTCGATGGATTGGAAGTGGCTCTTCATGTACCCGGAACAGGGCGTTGCGAGCGTGAATGACCTCACCGTTCCGGTCGGCGTGCCTGTGCGCTTCTCCCTGACCTCGTCGACCGTGATGAACATGTTCTTCGTGCCGCAGCTCGGCAGCATGATCGCCACCATGAATGGCATGGTGACCCAGCTTAATCTGAAGGCCGACCACCCCGGCGAGTATATCGGTATGTCAAGCCAGTTCAGCGGAGACGGGTTCTCGGACATGGGCTTCACGGTTCACGCCCTCTCCAAGGACGATTTTGCGAAATGGGCGGAAAAGGCAAAGGGCGGACAGGGGCCGGTCCTCGACCGCGCCGGCTATGACGCCCTCAACAGGCCAAGCAAGAGGAACCCGCCCGTCACCTACCGATCCATGGACCCAAACCTGTTCCACGCGATTGCAACACGGGAAATCCCGCCCGGCGCCGGGGTCAGCGAGACGGACGTCGAGCCCGACATTCGTCCACACCAGGAGCACTGACATGCTAGGCAAGCTCACCTGGAACGCCATTCCCTGGGATCAGCCGATCCCGCTGATATCGGCATCGGTGGTGTTTCTTGTCTTCATCGGCGTGATCGTTTGGGTCGTCGTCAAGGGGCATTTTCCCTATCTGTGGCGCGAGTGGATCACGAGCGTGGACCACAAGCGCATCGGCGTCATGTACCTCCTTCTCGGGCTCGTGATGCTCCTTCGCGGCTTCATCGATGCGGTCATGATGCGCTCCCAGCAGGCGGTCGCTTTCCAGGCCGAAGGGTATCTGCCGCCCGAGCACTACAACCAGATCTTCTCGGCCCACGGGACGCTCATGATCTTCTTCGCGGGCATGCCCATCGTCATCGGTCTGATGAACTTCGTGGTGCCTCTTCAGCTCGGCGTAAGGGACGTGGCTTTCCCGACCTTGAACTCGACGAGCTTTTGGCTGAGCGCGAGCGGAGCGTTCCTCGTCAATATCTCTCTCCTGATCGGCGAGTTCGCGCGAGTGGGCTGGCTGCCTTATCCGCCCTTGGCCGAGACGGCGTACTCGCCTGGGGTGGGCGTGGACTATTACCTCTGGGCGGTCCAGATTTCGGGCGTCGGCACTTTGATGACCGGCGTGAACTTCGTCACCACCATCCTCAAAATCCGCGCGCCCGGCATGAGCTACCTCCGGATGCCGATATTCTGCTGGACGGCGCTCGCCTCGAACCTGCTCATCATCGCGGCGTTCCCGGTTCTCACCGCCTGCCTAGCCATGTTGCAGCTCGACCGTTACCTCGGCTTCCACTTCTTCACAAACGAGGCCGGCGGCAACATGATGATGTTCATCAACCTCATCTGGGCCTGGGGCCATCCCGAAGTCTACATTCTCGTCCTGCCTGCCTTCGGCATTTTCTCGGAGGTGTTTTCGACTTTCTCCCGCAAGCCCCTGTTCGGCTACCGTTCGATGGTCATGGCGACGCTGTTCATCTGCATCGTCTCCTTCTGCGTCTGGCTGCACCATTTCTTCACCATGGGCGCGGGCGGCAACGTCAACGCCGTCTTTGGGATCGCCACCAGCATCATCGCGGTCGGCACCGGCGTGAAAATCTACAACTGGATCTTCACCATGTATGGCGGGCGCATCCAATTCGCGACGCCGATGCTTTGGTCCATCGGCTTCATCGTGACTTTTGTGCTTGGTGGCATGACCGGCGTTCTGCTCGCGGTGCCTCCCGCGGATTTTCAGCTTCATAACAGCCTGTTCCTGGTCGCGCACTTCCACAACGTGATCATCGGCGCCGTGCTTTTCGGAGCGCTGGCGGCGCTCACCTATTGGTTTCCGAAAGCCTTCGGCTTCAAGCTTGACGAATATTGGGGCAAATGGGCTTTCTGGTTCGGCTTCCTCGGCTTCTACTTCACCTTCGTGCCGCTCTACATCGCGGGCCTGCTCGGCATGACACGGCGCTTGCAACATTATGATATCGCGATGTGGCGTCCGTGGGTGCTGGCGGCGGCGTTTGGCGTGCTGCTGCTTTTCCTTGGCGCCGTTGCCCAGGTCATTCAGCTCGTTGTCAGCATCCGGCGGCGCCATGAATTGCGTGACGAAACGGGCGACCCCTGGGATGGCCGTTCGCTCGAATGGTCGACGGCCTCGCCGCCTCCTGCCTTCAACTTCGCCGTTCTGCCCAACGTCCAAGGCGAGGAGCCCTATTGGACGATCAAGCGGCGCTCGATCGAGACGCAGCAAATGTCAACGGAACCCGACTACAAGCCGATCCATATGCCGAAGAACAGCCCGACCGGCATTTTCATGGGATTTTTCGCCTCGATCGGGGGCTTCGCGATGGTCTGGCACATCTGGTGGCTGGCGGCTGTCGCCGCCGCTGGGGTTTACGCCGTCTTCGTGTGGTTCGCCTGGCGCGATGTGGATGAATACGAGATTCCGGCTGAGGAGGTGGCGGCCGAGGACCGGGCGAGGCGGCAGGTCCGGCAGGAATGGCTGGACGCCAACGCACGGGCGGAGGAGTTGGCATGAGCACCTTCGAGGCGTTGCAGTATGACCCCTATAGGCTCCGGCGCGGTCTTGGCGAGGGCGGAGACGGGCGCGACCACGCCACCGGCCATGGCGAAGGCGGCCCGGCGTCTGCGCGCGTGATCGTCGCCTACGGCTTCTGGATCTTCCTCTTAAGCGACATCGTTCTGTTCTCCTGCTTCTTCGCCGCCTTCGCAGTCTTGCGGACAGCGACGGCGGGCGGGCCGTCCGGAGCGGATCTGTTCGAGCCCTGGCGCGTGGCGGTCCAGACCGCGTTCCTGCTGGCATCCAGCTTCACCTGCGGGATGGCGGCGGTAGCCACCCGCGCTCGCAGCCACCTTTGGACGCAGGCTGGCCTCTTCGTCACGGGCCTCCTTGGCCTCGGCTTTCTTCTCCTGGAAGCGCAAGAATTTGCAACCATGATACTCGGCGGGAATGGCCCGGATCGCAGCGCTTTTCTCTCGTCCTTCTTCGCTCTTGTCGGCTTGCACGGGCTGCATGTGACGGTGGGTCTCTTGTGGCTCGGCACCATGATAGCCCAGGTCTACTTCAAAGGCTTCCAGGCGAAGATTCTGGGCAGGCTGCTCTGCTTCAACCTCTTCTGGCATACCCTCGACATCATCTGGGTCGCCATTTTCACAGTCGTCTACCTGATTGGAGTCGCCCCATGAGCGATCACCCCCGCGACGCCGATCCAAATGTGCAAGACGTGGCTCCTGGCCTCGTCGACGCCGAAGACTATACGATACGCGAGGGGATCCAGGGCTATGTGATCGGGCTTGTGCTCGCCACGCTGCTAACCGTCGTATCCTTCTATGTGGCGAAGTCCAATCAGTTCTGGCAGCCGTCGCTCCCGATCGCGCTCGTTGTGCTCGCCATCGCGCAGATGGGGGTTCACCTGGTCTTCTTCATTCACATTACGACGGCCCCCGATAACACCAACAACATCTTGGCGCTTGCCTTCGGTGTCCTCATCGTCACCCTCGTGATCGCCGGCTCGCTCTGGATCATGTACAACCTGAACCACAATCTGATGCCGATGGATCAGATGATGCGTATGCAGCGATAGCTGCGCGCCAGCTCGACCGGGGCGCGCTAACGAGGTGTTGGAAATGGCGCTGCGGATCGAAGACTATGCCATCATTGGGGATTGCAAAACCGCTGCGCTCGTAGGCAGGGACGGCTCCGTCGATTGGCTGTGCTGGCCTCGCTTCGACTCGGCGGCATGCTTCGCCGCGCTGCTCGGCGCGCAGGAGCATGGCCGCTGGCTCATCGCGGCCGCCGATCCAAATGCTAAAGTGACTCGCCGCTACCGGGATGACACGCTCATTCTGGAGACTGATTTCGAAACGCCCGATGGCGCCGTGACCCTGATCGACTTCATGCCGGTGGGCGGGGAGGCGTCACATGTGGCGCGCATCGTCATCGGCCGGCGCGGGCAGCTCGCCATGCGGTGCGAACTCGTGCTGCGCTTCGACTACGGCTCAATCGTGCCTTGGGTCAGCCGGCTTGAGGACGGCACGCTGGAGGCGATCGCAGGCCCCGATATGGCGGTGTTGCGGACGCCCATCGCACTGCGCGGCGAACATCTAAAAACGGTTGGCGACTTCACCATTTCCGAAGGCCAGACCTTGCCGTTCGTGCTCACTTATGGCTGTTCCTATCGAGCGGCGCCCGAACCCATCGACCCGATCACAGCTCTCAGCGACACAGAGGCGTTCTGGCGCAACTGGTCAGCCGGCTGAACGGTGATGGGCGAGTGGTCGGGACTTGTGCGCCGCTCGCTCATCACGCTTAAGGCGCTGACCTA
Source organism: Rhodomicrobium sp. (assembly GCA_049697375.1). Lineage (GTDB taxonomy): Bacteria > Pseudomonadota > Alphaproteobacteria > Rhizobiales > Rhodomicrobiaceae > Rhodomicrobium. Next base: position 5,270 of record JBAVVQ010000576.1, on the reverse strand, counting down.
CCAGCCGACGGGCGGCATTGTCGCGGCTCCCACCACATCGCTCCCCGAGCAGTTAGGCGGAACCCGTAATTGGGATTACCGCTACTGCTGGCTTCGGGACGCGAGCCTGACTCTCTTGGGCCTCATGCATGGCGGCTCTTACGGGGAAGCGCGGGATTGGAGGCTCTGGCTGCACCGCGCGGTCGCGGGGCTCCCGGCGCAAGCTCAGATCATGTATGGGATCGCGGGCGAGCGCCGGTTGACTGAAATCGAACTCCCTTGGCTTCCCGGCTATGAAGACTCTGCTCCGGTGCGGATCGGCAATGCCGCGTCGGGCCAATTCCAGCTCGATATCTATGGCGAAATCCTCGACGCCTACTATCAAGGCCGGCGTGGCGGCCTTGCCAGAGTCGAAGGTTCGGCTTCCGACCTGCTGCTGGTTATCCTTGACCATGTGGCGGAGACCTGGCGTGAGCCCGACGAAGGAATATGGGAGGTCAGAGGCCCGCGCAGACACTTTACGCACTCCAAAGTCATGGCCTGGGTAGCCGCGGACCGCGCGATCAAGCTCGCTCAGTCCTTCGGGCTCGAAGGCCCGGTCGAGAAATGGAAGGCGCTGCGCCACCAGATTCACGATGACGTCTGCGCAAAGGCATTCAACGCGGAACGCGGAGCCTTCGTCCAGTCCTACGGCGCCAACACACTCGACGCTAGCGTTTTACTCATGCCCTTGGTTGGTTTCCTGCCGATAACGGATCCGCGTGTGAGTGGCACGGTGGAAGCCATCGAGCGCAGCCTCACGGCCCAGGGCTTCGTTCTGCGCTACGACACCGAAAAAGCGGACGATGGGCTGCCTCCGGGTGAAGGCGCCATTCTAGCCTGCAGCTTTTGGCTTGCCGATTGCCTTCTGATGCTCGGCCGCGTCGCCGACGCGCGCAGGCTTTTCGAAAGACTGACCGGCTTGTGCAACGATGTCGGGCTTTTGGCCGAGGAATACGACCCGCGAACGGAACGCTTCACCGGCAATTTTCCGCAGGCTTTCTCGCACATCGCGCTTGTCAATACGGCTCACAATCTCGTTCTTGCCGGTAAGCCGCCGCATGAGCGTCCGGCGCACCCTCCAGGCATGCGAATGTGCGCGGGACAGGCGCCTGGAGCGGGTTGAGATTAGCCTGCTCCATATCCGCAAGGCTGATGGATGCCGGTATGGATCGACGCCATCCGGCCAAGATGGCGCGATCGGCGGAGGAACTCCCTATCCGCCTCGGCCGGCGTACGCGCTATCGCCATCCTTCATTGCGCGCCTCGCCTCTTCGCCAAGGAATCGCTTGAGCTTTGCGAGGCTCTCGGGCGTCCATGTCCGGACATCGGCGGCCGCCACCCATGCATCGACATAATGCTCGGGCGCGAAGACATGGCCGTAACCGGGCGGCGCCTGCATGGCCATCGGCATATCGACGGCAAGTTTCAGCATCGTGACAATCGGATACCAACTGAGCTTCGGCGAAACATCCGGCCCGACCGGCGCGTCCATCCAGGCCGGACGCCGAAAGGCGTCGCGGGGATCGAAAAACGTGATCGCGTCGCTCGCATACTGGAGAAACACCAGGCGCATCGGCCCCCAAGGGGCCTCGGGCGGCACGGTCGAGCCGTTCTGATTCATGAATCGAACGAAGCGGCTATCTCTAAATTCTGGCAGCCACATCGGCGAGCCGTCATTGCGGCCGTCGGTGATGGAGCGCCAGACGCGGCTTGCGAATGGCGGGCCGCTCCATACTGCTCCCGCGATCGGATCGCCGATAATGTCGAAAAGATCGAAGGACCGCGCCGAGTTCAAGGCGCCGAGGCTCGTGACGATCGAACGGGTCCGCGGCGCCAGCTCCGGCAATTCCAGGTAGCGCCACAGCCAGCGCAGAAAGACGCCGAGCCCGTATCCGATTGCAAAACAGCCTCCGGCGAGCGCGCCTTGAGTGAGCGCGTTTCGGGGTACGAGACTTGGTGTGAGCGAAGCGGCAAAGAATAATGTGCCAAGCGCGAGGCCCGCAACAGACAATGATTGGGCCCGCCGCCAGGGCGCGTGAACCACGTTTTCAAGCACGCAAAGCGGCCTCCTTGCCAAACCTCACGATCGGAACTGAAACGCGGCCGGACTATAAGGGATCGCGCCGAGGGCAGCGTCACATCGGGTGTCCTCGTCACCTTAAGCGCAAGTGGGAAGTATATGGTATTGCTCGCCGTATAGCACAGCCGCCATACTACTGCGAAGCTAAACGGGCTGGCGCATGTTAGAATTGCCAAACGCAGCTCTGCAAGCCCGTCACAAAATGCCGGCCGTCTCCGGGCAACCAGCCTCCAGCCAGAGGGAGATCAAGTCTTCGGATACCAACACAACACAATACAATAAACCGAGATCTTGGGGAGGATAAAATGTCAAGCGTCACAGCACCTGAAATCACATCACCGGCCCCCATGGGGGCCAGCAATGAAAAACTGATCTCCGAATTGAAGAAGATTGTTGGCGGGGGCAACGTCTTGACGCACCCGACGAGTACGCGGCGGTTCCGGAAGGGCTACCGGACTGGCATTGGACCCGCGTTGGCGGTGGTTCGGCCAGGAACGCTCGTCGAACAGTGGCGCGTGCTAAACGCTTGCGCCGCCGCCGGAAAAATTGTGATCATGCAAGCCGCCAATACAGGGTTGACAGGGGGCTCCACCCCCGACGGCGATCAATATGACCGCGATATCGTCATCATCAACACCTTACGGCTGGCGAAAATCCATCTCATCGACGAGGGGCGCCAGGCGATTTGCCTCCCCGGCGCGACCCTCTTTGAACTTGAAAAGCTATTGCATCCGCTGGGGCGCACCCCGCATTCCGTTATCGGCTCGTCCTGCATCGGCGCCTCGGTCTTTGGAGGTATTTGTAATAACTCCGGCGGCTCGCTCATTCACCGCGGCCCGGCATTCACTCAAATGAGCCTCTATGCTCAGATCGACGAGGCAGGGAAAGTCCATCTCGTCAACCATCTCGGGATCCGCATGGGCAACGATCCTGAAACGATCCTCAACAAAGCTGAGAGCGGCGGCTTCAGTCCGGAAGACATCGAGCATGACCCCAACCGGCTCTGCTCCGATGGTGACTACCAAAGTCATGTCCGCGATATCGAGGCCGGGACGCCGGCCCGATTTAATGCCGATCCCCGGCGCCTCTTCGAGTCGTCAGGCAGCGCAGGCAAGATGATGCTGTTTGCAGTGCGTCTGGACACATTCCCGAAGGACAAGAAAACCGCCGATTTTTATATTGGCACCAATGATGTAGAAGAACTCACTGTCATCCGCAGGCATATGCTCGCCAACTTCAAGGCGCTCCCGCTCCAAGGCGAATACATTCACAGGGATGCGTTCACCATCGCGGAGAAGTACGGCAAGGACACGTTCTTGGCGATCTACCATCTGGGAACCGGACGGATGCCGGCGCTATTTGGGGCGAAGGGCCGCTTCGACGCCTTTTGTGAGCGCTACAAGTTCATGCCTCATGCTCTCTCGGATCGGCTGATGCAAACATTCGGGTCTCTGTTCCCTCGCCACCTGCCCCAACGCCTCTATGACTACCACAAGAAGTTCGAGCATCATCTCGTACTGCGGATGGCTGACAGCGGCATCGACGAGGCGCGCGCCTATTTGGAGTCGATTTTCCCATCGGCGCATGGTGCTTTCTTCGAGTGCACCCAAGAGGAAGGAACGAAGGCCTTTTTACATCGCTTTGCCGTGGCCAGCGCCGCGGTGCGCTACCGGGCGATTCATCGCAAGGATGTAGAAGACATTGTGGCGCTCGATATTGCTCTTCCTCGTAATGGCACGGACTGGTTCGAGAGCTTGCCGGAGGGCATCACCTCAAAGGTTATTCACAAGCTCTATTACGGCCACTTCTTCTGCCAGGTGTTTCATCAGGATTACATTGTAAAGAAGGGCTACGACGCCTTGGATGTCGAGCATGAAATTTGGAAGCTTCTCGACGAGCGGGGCGCCGAATATCCGGCCGAACATAATGTAGGTCACCTGTACTATGCGAAACCGGCGCTGCAGAATCACTACAAAAGCCTTGACCCGGGTAATTGCTTCAATCCTGGCATCGGACACACATCCAAGCGCGCCCATTGGCATTAGTGTCTCTTGACAGCGAACATGAGAACAGGATGCTGAACAAGGCCGAAATTCAGGCTTCATCCTTCGACAGGCTCAGGATGAGGTGGAGCGATTTCAACGGTTTGGACCTCATGGTGAGCTTGTCGAACCATGAGCCGCATCGTTTTTCAGATTATCCGCTCAGGATCAGGCCGGGAGGCAAGGCCTCGCCAAACAAACTGACGCGTTCCGTGCGCTCGATCGGCATCGCCTTCCTTAGCCGGCCGGTTTTAACCGGCGACATGCCGCATTTCTCAAGCCTGGCGGCGATTTGATGGCGCAGCGATTTAGGCGGATCGAGACGCCGGTCGTCAACGGCCCGGGCGGCGCGCAGGAACAGGATCTGCGCCTCCGAGAATTCCGGGTCCTTCCAATCGAAGGCGCGAAGCGCCTCGTAAGCCTGTTCCACGAGCGCGGGCGGCGCGACGCTTTCCGGTCCGGAGTAAAATGGAGCGCGATTGAGAAGCAATCCGAGCGCCGTAAGATAAGGCGCACAGTGCTTTCGCTGGGACATGAGGTCCACGGCCATCTCGATGAAGCGCCCGGTGAGTTCCGTCTTGAGTTCATGGCCGAGCCGTTCGAATGACCCCGCCATACGGATCAATTCGGGAGGACAGACTTTCCCCTCGCGAATCTTATCGATGTCCTCTGCGAGCACACTTTCTTGCCGCTCCCGCGAAAGGCCGCCGGCCACGCGCCTCCAGAGGATGTACTCTTGAAGCTTGGTTCGCTTGCCTGGAAAACGCAATCCGGCGCTGCAGACGCGCCACAAAGCGTCGATGCGGCTCTCATCCATCGCCACGCCAAAGCCGGGGCGCAGGAAAAAGCCGGCGAGGATGAGCCACGCCTCCTCATGATCGACCGAAACCGCCCGGCTTTCCTGGCATGCCTCCAAGCTCGTCCAGAGACCGCGCACGACAATCCCGTTCCAATCGCCCTTGGAACATCCGAGACTCTGCTCCAGGCTCTGAAAAAGCCGCGCCGCGGTTAGTTTGTCGCGCTTGGCGAGAGGCTGCGTGAAGGCTGTTTTGATCCGTTCTCCCGCGTCAGCGAGCGCGTCCGGCGCGGCGCTCACGGCCGCCTGTCCATCCGGCGCAGTCTCACCA
>JBAVVQ010000575.1:0-1887 GCA_049697375.1 Rhodomicrobium sp. | reverse complement strand
GATGCCGACAGAGTGTAGCCAGGATTCCCTTGATTTCGCCAGTCTTGGCAGCCGGAAGGTCACAGCGGCGTTTGACGGCGGCGCGATGACCTCGAACGCAGGGGCGCTGCTGTTGCGTGAGACGGATCGCGCCATTCGTTTGTCACGGCAGGCGGCGGCCTGTTTCACCGATGGCCGCAGGCAGGACCGGATCGAGCATAGCGTCGAGACGCTCCTTGCCCAACGCATCCACGGCATTGCGCTTGGCTACGAGGATTTGAACGATCATGATGAGTTGCGCCATGATCCCGTGCTGGGCTTGCTCTCGGGAAAGCTTGAAGCGCGTCGCGCGACCTGCTCTGTGCTTGCCGGCAAATCGACGCTGAACCGGCTTGAGCACGCGCCAAAGACCGACGACGACCGCTATCGCAAGCTGAGCGTGGACGAGGGCGCGATGAAAAGGCTGTTCGTGAGCGTCTTTCTCAAGGCCCACGCAACCCCGCCAAAGCGCATCATTCTCGACCTCGACGCGACCGACGATCCCATCCACGGGGATCAGGAAGGCCGGTTCTTCCACGGCTATTACAAGTGCTACTGCTATCTGCCGCTGTATATTTTCTGCGGCCGTGATTTGCTGTTGTCGAAACTCAGACCCGCGAACATCGACGCCTCGGCCGGCGCCAAGGAAGAGATTGCCTTCATCGTCGCCCAAATCCGGGACAGCTGGCCCAATGTCGACATCTGGCTTCGGGCGGATTCAGGGTTTTGCCGCGAGGAAATGATGGCGTGGTGCGAGGCTCATGGCGTTCACTACGTTTTCGGTCTCGCTCGCAACGAAAGGCTGGAAGCCTTGATCGCAGACGAACTGGCGGAGGCTTCCGCCAAAGCCAGGGACAGCGGCAAGCCCGAACGCATCTTCAAGGAGCTACGCTACCAAACTCTCAAAAGCTGGTCTCGCGAACGCCGCGTCGTGGCCAAGGCGGAGCACCTTCCCAAAGGCAAAAATCCGCGCTTCATCGTCAGCTCGCTGACATGCGAAGCCATTGAAGCGAAGGAGCTTTACGAAAAAATCTACTGCGCCCGCGGTGACATGGAAAACCGCATCAAGGAATGCCAGCTTGACCTTTTCGCAGACCGGACCTCGGCGGGGAGCTTGCGCGCCAACCAGCTGAGGCTGTGGCTCGCCTCACTTGCCTATATGCTCATGACCGCTCTACGCCGCATAGCCCTGCAAGGAACAGAACTGGCTCACGCCACAGCAGGAACCATCCGGCTCAAACTCTTGAAGCTTGGCGCGCTGGTCACGACGAGCGTCCGCCGCGTCAAGATCGCCATCGCGTCGGCCTGCCCGCTGAAAGCCGTGTTCGCCGCCGCTCACCGCCGACTATGCTTCGACGCATGAAGCCTCGGCTCAACGCCGCTCCCAAAACGAAAAAGACATTGCGAAGCTTCAAGCGCCCGGACCTCCGGCGCGAAAGCCGCGTCTGCGAAGGCGCCTGCGCAGCTCTTGCCGGGTTCTCCCAGGAAAAGCATACCGCGTCACGATGCTCATGAGAAATGCGGGTTAGCTCTCGTGTTCATCGACTTCAATCTTGCTACTGGCCGCCCGTTGGCGTCAAAGATTGTGTGATGAAAACCCCAGGGATCGCGATCATTAGCCGCCAAGAGCGCCGTGAGCATTCATGGCGGAGGAAGATATACATCTTAGCGGGATCGACCTCGGAAAGTACGCTCAGTGATAGTAACCGACGCCGCAGACCTGGTCGTCGATCCGGGTCACATAGGATGTCTTGCGGACCGGGTCATTGCTCCAATTTTCGAGTCCGCCCCATAGGGTAGGCTCACCATAAGCGCCATCGCCGCTGACCGGCGGCTCCGGCCACCAGTAGGTGACCTCGGCGAAGCTGC
>JBAVVQ010000574.1:0-3369 GCA_049697375.1 Rhodomicrobium sp. | reverse complement strand
GGGTCAACACCCTCCTTGGCAACATCAAGGCCGCAATGGTTGGCACCTACAGAGCCGTCCGCGCTAAACATGCGCCGCGATACCTCGCCGAATTCGAATACCGCTTCAACCGCAGATACAGGCTCGCCTATGTCTCGCTCAGGACAGCTCCTATGCCGTACAAACTGCTGAAATTGGCTGACCTTTATGCGTAATCAGGAAATAATTTACTAGATAGAACAGACGCACATACTCCCCGACCGCTGGTTTGGTTAAAAATATGAATAAAATCAAAAAACCTATTCGAATTGTGTCTAAAAGGCAGTCGCATTGATTTTTGTCATTGTAAAGATTGCGCGGGGACGAGAAGGTGCAAGAGCATGTCTAGCAATATCTAAGAGAAACAACGCGCCTGAAGGTCATCATGTGCGCGGTAATCACGCATTTTGATTCTATTGCTTTATTCGGACCGGCGTCGCATTCTTGAGCGGACAATTGTAAGCGGCACGCAAACACGAGAAGAAGGCTAGGGGGAACCCGTTCATGTCAACAGAACGCATTGAGCTTCCAGAGTGCTCGACCGAAACCGCCGAGCCTGTCAAGCCTGTTGCTTCCGCCCCGGCCGCACCGGACAAAGCACCTCCGTCTTTCACCGATCCCGGCGCGGCGGCGGCAATCGTCGGCGGCTACCATAGCACGCCTTTCGACATTCTGGGCATTCACCGCCACACCGTTGATGGCAAGCCGGTGATCGTGATCCGTACGTTCCAGCCCCAGGCTCAAACAGTCTCGGTTCTCCGCGGTTTCCAAGCTTATCCCATGCAGCGGATCCATCCGGACGGTTTCTTCGAAGCCGTCCTCCAAAATGAATCTGAGTTTTTTTATTACCGGCTTTCCATTACCCTGCAAGCGTCCGACGGCCGCCGCCAGCAAACCTACGAAATCGACGATCCGTACCGCTATCCCCCTGTTCTGACGGATTTTGATCTGCACTTGCTCGGAGAGGGCAACCACTTCCGGCTATATGAGAAGCTTGGCGCGCGCGTTCTCGAACATGCCAGTTCGAAAGGCGTCTGCTTTGCCGTTTGGGCGCCCAACGCCGAGCGCGTGAGTGTCGTCGGAAACTTCAATCAGTGGGACGGGCGGCGCCATCCCATGAGGCCGCGCGGCGGGTCAGGAGTCTGGGAGATCTTTATTCCTGGGTTGAAGCAGGGGGAACTCTACAAGTTCGAAATCAAGTCGCGGCATCATGGCTATCTCGCGCTCAAATCGGATCCGTACGCGCACCTGTCGGAAATGCGTCCCAACACGTCCTCGGTCATCTGGGATTTGAACCGTTACGAATGGAGTGATCATGAGTGGATGGCCGAGCGGAAGCAGCGGCAGAGTCTTGATGCCCCGATCGCGATCTACGAAGTCCATCCGGGCTCCTGGAAACGCAAAGAGGACTCTATAGGCAAGCGCTGGCTAAGCTATAGTGAGCTTGCCGACGAGCTCGTGCCCTATGTCAAGGAGATGGGCTATACCCATATCGAGTTGCTGCCCATTACCGAGCACCCCTTTGACGGGTCCTGGGGGTATCAGTCCGTCGGATATTTCGCGCCAACCTCGCGTTTTGGCTCGCCGGACGACTTCCGCCATTTTGTGGACAAGGCTCATCAGGCTGGCATCGGCGTTATCCTGGATTGGGCCGGCGGACATTTCCCCAAGGATAGCCACGGGCTCTCCTTCTTCGATGGCACGTGCCTTTACGAGCATGAGGATCCCCGCCAGGGCGAGCATCAGGACTGGGGCACCCTGATTTACAATTTCGGGCGCAACGAAGTCCGCGCCTTCCTCCTTTCAAGTGTGGTGTTCTGGCTGGACAAATACCATATCGACGGCCTGCGCGTGGACGCCGTCGCCTCCATGCTCTACCTCGACTATTCGCGGCAGCCAGGCGAGTGGGTTCCCAATGAGTATGGGGGACACGAAAATCTGGAGGCAGTCGCCTTCATCAAGCAGTTCAACGAGGTCGTCCATCTCGAATATCCAGATGTGCTGACCTTCGCCGAAGAGTCGACCGCGTGGCCCCAGGTATCGCGGCCAACCTATCTTGGCGGCCTGGGCTTCGACATGAAGTGGAACATGGGCTGGATGCACGACATGCTCGAATACATGTCGAAAGACCCTGTCCACCGCCGTTACCACCACAACCACCTGACCTTCTCGCTGCTCTATGCCTTCACCGAGAACTTCGTTTTGCCCTTCTCCCACGATGAAGTGGTCCACGGAAAGGGCGCCATGCTCAGCAAGATGCCCGGCGACGACTGGCAAAAGTTCGCCAACCTGCGAACTCTATACGGTTATATGTACGCCCATCCCGGCAAGAAGATGCTTTTCATGGGCGCCGAAATCGGCCAGTGGAGCGAGTGGAATGAAGCCTGGGAGCTCGACTGGAGGCTGACCGACAACGATCCCCATCGTAATCTGCAGGCGTATGTAAAGGCGCTCAATAAGTTGTATGTCGAGCAGCCTGCGCTGCATCAGATGGACTTCAGCTGGGAAGGTTTCCACTGGATAGACTTTCACGATGTGGACAACAGCATCGTCTCATTCGTGCGCCGCGCCAAGGACCCCAACGATTACATTGTGGTGCTGGCTAATTTCACGCCTGTGCCGCGGCACGGCTATCGCGTCGGTGTGCCCGCGCCAGGATTTTACCGGGAGTTGCTGAACAGTGACTCGATCCGTTATGGCGGCAGTAATGTGGGAAATTCCGGCGGCCTGCACTCCGAACCAACGCCTTGGCAGGGGCAACCTCATTCCATCCTGCTTACTGTTCCACCCCTGGCCGTGGTGTTCTTCAAGCCTGACGGGGAAGAGGAATCGATAATGGGCGCGCCGTTGTAATGGCCTGGCGGGCGCCTGTGGCCAAAGTTCTCGGCCTTGGCGTTCGTTCTGGAGATCAAGCCTGGCAGCCAGCCTTCCGCCATCGCGGCGGGCTATGGCGCAGTCACACAGCGCTGAACATGCCAGATCTGAGAGGCGTACTATCGTTCGGTCGGACGAGAACTTGCCGGCCCGCGCTACTCGGCGCGGGCGCCTATGGCCAATGTTCGCGGCCTTAGAGGACGTCCGGAAAAGCGCGAAGCGGTTTTCCGATAAGACGCACGATAAAACAAAGAGCTAGACTAGAGCGCGCTTTTGAGTCTATCAAAAGCGGATACGCTCTAGCGTTCGTTCCGGGGGATCAAGTCTGGCAGTAGAGCCTTCCGCATCCCGGCGGGCTATGGCGCAGCCACACAGCGCTGAATATGCCAGATCTGAGAGGCGTACTCTTGTATCGTTCGGTCGGACGAGAACTTGCCGGCCCGCGCTACGTTGATGATCGCCTTTCTGTCCCACCCG
>JBAVVQ010000573.1:0-3632 GCA_049697375.1 Rhodomicrobium sp. | reverse complement strand
CTCCTCGGGTATCCCCGAAAAGTGCCAGATCGAGTTCAAATCGACACCACGCAAAAGCGCCAGAAAACCACAGAAAATCAAAATGCTATGGGCAGGCAGCCGTCACTCAGCCGGACAGATGTGATCTTAGCCAGCAAACGGAATGGCGCCTTGTACATCGGTGTCACGAATGACCTTGCTCGCCGTGTCTTCGAACATAAACAAGGCACGGGCAGCGTATTCACCACGAAGTACGGGGTTAACATGCTCGTCCACGCTGAAGAGCTGACGACTCCACAAGACGCAATTCAGCGTGAGACGAACCTGAAACGGTGGCCGCGAAAGTGGAAACTTGATCTTATCGAGAAAAGCAATCCTGAATGGATTAACCTCTACGAGATGCTTGTCTGACGCGAAAGGTGGATGGCCAGGTCGCGCCGGCCATGACAAAGGGAGAAACCATGCCAGACGCCTATATTTTCGATCACGTCCGAACGCCGCGCGGCAAAGGCAAGAAGGACGGCTCGCTGCACGAGGTCACACCCATTCGGCTCGCAACGCAGATGTTGGAAGCGATCCGCGACCGCAACAAGGGCCTCGATACGCGCGAGGTCGAAGATGTGATTTTGGGTTGTGTCACGCCCGTTGGCGAACAGGGCACGAATATCGCACGCACAGCCGTCATGATGGCCGGTTACGACGAGAGCGTGCCCGGCGTCCAGATCAACCGGTTCTGCGCGTCCGGCCTCGAAGCCGTGAATATGGCGGCGGCGAAGGTCATGTCCGGTCAGTCGCCCATGGCTATTGGCGGCGGCGTCGAATCCCTGAGCCGCGTGCCTATGGCGTCCGACGGCGGCGCATGGCCGGTCGACCCCGCTGTGGCGATGCCAACCTATTTCGTACCGCAGGGCATTAGCGCCGATCTCATTGCAACCAAATACGGCATCAGCCGCAACGACGCCGATGCCTACGCCGTCGAGAGTCACAAGCGGGCCGCCAAAGCCTGGCGGGAAGGCCGCTTCGCGAATTCCGTCGTGCCCGTGAACGACATTCTCGGCATTCCCCTGCTCTCTTGCGACGAGACGATCCGCGTCGACGCCACCATGCAGTCGCTGGGCGCGCTCAACCCATCCTTCGCGGACATGGGCAAGAATTATGGCTTTGACGGCGTGGCTTTGCAGAAATATCCCGAGTTCGATCGCATCAACCACGTGCATACTCCGGGTAACTCCTCCGGTGTGGTCGATGGCGCGGCTGCTGTGTTGATCGGCACGAAAGAGGCGGGCGAAAAGGCCGGCCTGAAGCCGCGCGCGCGCATCAAGAGCTTTGCGTCCATCGGCTCGGAGCCGACCATCATGCTGACCGGTCCGAGCTTTGCCGCCGAGCGTTCGCTTGCCAAGGCAGGGATGAAAAAGGAAGACCTCGACCTCTGGGAGCTGAACGAGGCGTTCGCGTCGGTGGTGCTTCGGTTCATGGACGTGCTGAACGTGCCCCACGACAAGATCAATGTGAACGGCGGCGCAATCGCCATGGGCCATCCTCTCGGAGCGACGGGCGCGATGGTGCTCGGAGTTCTGCTCGATGAGATGGAGCGGCGCGGCGCGTCAACAGGCCTCGTCGCGCTCTGCATTGGCGCAGGTATGGGGACGGCCACGATCCTGGAACGGGTCTAACTTCGTCGTCATGGCCGGGCTTGACCCGGCCATCCAGATTTTCGCGCTTGAGGCTCTTTCGCCTGGATGGCCGCCTCAGGGGCGGCCATGACTTGGAGAGATTGGATGACCAGCAGCATTGCATACGCGATCGATGGCGACGGGATCGCCACCCTCACCATCGACCAGCCCGGCAAATCCATGAATGTGATCGGGCAGGACTTTGTGGACGAGTTCGAGGCGGCCATCGAGCGCGCGGCGGCTGACGCCTCCGTGAAAGCCATTATCGTCACCTCGGGCAAATCGAGCTTTGTCGCGGGCGCCGACCTGATCGGCATGGCGGGCCTTATCGTTCAGGCGCGCACTGCGCCCCCCGCCGAGGCTTTGAAGGCCATATCGCGGCTGACGCAAGTGCTGCGGCGGCTTGAGACATGCGGCAAACCGGTCGCCTGCGCGATCAACGGCGCCGCGCTTGGCGGCGGCTTCGAGATCGCGCTCGCATGCCATTACCGGGTCAGCGCCGATGGCGAGCAGATCAAGATCGGGTTGCCTGAAGTGCAGGTCGGACTCCTTCCCGGAGGCGGCGGAACCCAGCGCGTGCCGCGATTAATCGGCATCATGCCCGCGCTGCCGCTGCTGCTCGAAGGCCGCCATATGTCGCCGCAACAGGCGAAGGGGAATGGCCTCATCCATGAGGTTGCGCCAGCAGGCGAGCTTTTGACGGCGGCAAAGAAATGGCTGAACTCGCTGCAGGCGAAGGCGGTGCAGCCCTGGGACGAGAAGTCGTTCAAAGTTCCAGGCGGCGCTGGCGGCATGAACCCCAATGCGGCGCGGACCTTCATGGCCGCGAACGCCATGACGCGGGACAAGACGTTCGGCAATTATCCCGCCGCGCAAGCGATTCTGTCCGCCGTCTACGAAGGCACACAGGTTCCGATGGATCTCGGCCTCAAAATCGAGGCGAAATACTTCTTGTCCCTGATCCGCGGCAATGTCGCGCCGAACATGATCCGCACGCTGTTCGTGAACAAGGGTAAGGCCGACAAGCTGGCGCGCCGCCCGCAAGGCGTTCCGAAGGCGAAGTTCAAGAAAATCGGCATGCTTGGCGCGGGCATGATGGGAGCGGCTATCGCCTATATCGCGGCTTCGAACGGCATCGAGGTCGTGCTCATCGACCGCGATCTGGACGCCGCCGAAAGAGGCAAGGGCTACGCGAAAAAATTGGTTGAGGGCGCAATCTCGAAGCGGCGCATGAGCCGGGCCGATGGCGATGCGCTTCTGAACCGTATCACTCCAGCGGCCGATTTCGCACTCCTCGCCGATGTCGATTATGTCGTCGAGGCCGTGTTCGAGGATCGCGCCATCAAGGCCGATGTGACGAAGCGCGCCGAGACCGTGATCCGTTCGGATGTCGTCTTCGGCTCGAACACGTCCACGCTGCCGATCACGGGCCTCGCCGAAGCGAGCGGGCGCCCCGACAAGTTCATTGGCATCCACTTCTTCTCTCCCGCAGAGAAAATGCCACTTGTCGAGATCATCCGGGGTAAGAAGACAAGCGACGTGGCGCTCGCGATCACGCTCGACTTCGTGCAGGCGATCAGGAAGACGCCTATTGTCGTGAACGACGGGCGCGGCTTCTTCACGTCCCGCTTCTGCGGCTGCTACATCATGGAAGGCGAGATCATGCTCGCGGAGGGCGTTCCGCCCGCGCTGATCGAGAATGCGGGCAAACTGGCGGGCATGCCGGTCGGGCCGCTCGCGCTCGCGGACGAGACCGCCATCGACCTCGGCTGGAAAATCCACAAGGCGGCGGAAGCCGATCTTGGCGACGCCTATAAGCCGAGCCCGGCCGTGTGGGTCATGGAGACCATGTATGTGAAGAACGGCCGCGCGGGCCGGAAGAACGGCAAGGGCTTCTACGACTACCCCGAGAACGGGCAGAAAAGCCTTTGGCGTGGGCTCGCGGACCTATATCCGCCGAGGCCGGGGTTCGAATGGCCA
>JBAVVQ010000572.1:0-7815 GCA_049697375.1 Rhodomicrobium sp. | reverse complement strand
CCTTTGATTGTAACCGAGAACTGGTCGCCAGTGCTTATGCCAAGGCTGCCGCTGGCTGCGTTTGCAGTTGAAACGATAGCCAGCGCCGAAGTCGCGCAAGCAAGTGCAAAAATCTTCTTCATAGTGTGCCCCTTTTCAAGTGCATTTGTTGTCATGCTTCGGCATCTAAAGTGCCTAATAAATGCTGTACTTCGGAACAAAAGGCCCCGTTACACCCGCATAATTATACGCCTTGCTACTTTACTAAACGCAGCCACGTCAAAATCTGTGACATAAAAAACGTTGTCTATATTGAAGGACTTATCGTCAGTGAAAGAATGTCTTCATACTCGCCAGCCGCCAAAGGGCTGGAAGTCTTTGGGATGCTGAACTCGATCGCTATCGTGCTGCGCCTCCACCAGTCGGGTGCCGGAATTGTAAACTGGTTGATGAACTTATCGGGTGCGAGACTGTCTAAATGAACCAGCGTCCCTGATGCCGATACATCATAGGCGTCGGCGTAATAATCGCGGAAGACGCCCATTCCTCCGGCGCTGACATTTTTTAAAGCGCCATATGTTGAGGTAAACACATAGTTGCACTGGGCAGTAGCATAGACAGGAAATCGAACGCTTCCAGACATCTCCCGGCCAGTGGCATCCGGATTGGAGAAGTTGGCGCCGAAGTCGATGCTCGCCGAACTCATGGTGGAAGTTATGACAGTCGCAGCGGTATCGAGGTTGTAAGCGGGTTCCCCGCCGATCTTGCAAAATTGCGGGAGCTGGTTGGAGAGGCTGAACTGGAAACCGCCGGCAGCATTCGCGGCATAGGCCACAATAAGGATAGGGACGCCGTAAGCAACCTTGAGAAACCTCGTCATATTTCATCCTTCCCGAAAACCCTGGATGAGTCTTCCGTTGCCTTCGCGGTTACGGCTTAGCGCTTACGAACATCGTGAGACGATCAATGTACTGGCCGGGTAGTAACTGCCTGGAAGTGCCATTCCATGAAACCTGGGTTTCAGCCTGCTCGCTTATTGCTACCCTCTGGCCGGAGTCTGTGAACTGGCAACTGACGGCGCCCCGTTTGATGGATGAACTGTTGCAGGTGTCGTCAATAACGCCGCCCGGAGACAGCGGAATTCTGATGCGCACGTCATATGCGACCTCGATCTCGTCCCGCGATGCCCCAGCGGGTGCATTCACGAGCCGCAAGGCTCCGTTTTCGGATTGGAGTGTGTATTGGAAAGGTGCGTTGCAATCGACGGTGAAAGCAAACTTCGATGAGCCCGGCTTTCCGGGATTTCCCGCATCGACGGGAACGGCCGTGACGCTGTTTGCGCAGTACGGCTTAACGTTACCGGTGACTTCGATGTCAACCTTGCCGGCCGCCGCGAGTATGGCAGTGACAGGAAAAGAAATCCCACCGAGCGCCACGGCTGTCGCCGCAACGCTCGCATAAAAGCGACCAATCGTCATGTGTGCCCCACACACAAGTGTGAATTTATGCCCCAGAGGGGTGCGGGTTCTAGCCGGAACCGTGTCCCTCTTATTTTGTGCCCGGCAAGGTCAGCTCGCGTAGCGAATTATTAACCTTGCTTAATGACTTCTAGACAGCTCATCGAATGTCTGCAACTGGGATTTGTTCTCGTGTGGCAAAAGTGTTACCATTCCCTGTATATATCCCATGACCCATAAAGAAAAAAACATTATATAAATCAATGAATAGGAATTCCAGAGCCTCTTAAAAGAGGCTTCAAACTGACTATGAGCGGGATAATAACCTTTTCCATGGTTGACGTAATGGCATTAAAACTTGTGTCGATTCGATCCCCGGCAAGCGTTGCCGGGCACAACCTCCATCCCATTTCGCAGGTTTTCGGCAGCTTGGAAACGGCAGCGCAGCGCTTACGGGGGGCGATCTCAGCTGGAAGGTCCGTATTAAGGCTGTGCAAGGGTTCGCAGCCTTCCTTGAACGCGCCGCGCGGGGGCGCGAGGGTAGCTCGTGATGAGAAGAACGCAACCAGCCGGATCTTCGGGCTACACCTTTCCTTTGATGTTGATCATCGTCGCTGCAATGGCATTTGGCGCAACGCGTCTTGACCTTGTTCAAAGCTATCGGTCGAAGCGTGATAAGGAGGCGGAGCTTCTCTTTCGCGGACTTGCCTATAAGCGCGCCATCAAGGAGTTCTATTCGCAGAACAACCGCTATCCGCGGCAGCTGAAAGAACTCGCCAACGATAAGGAGTCTTCGAAGCGCAGGTTCATTCGTCAGCTCTACAAGGACCCTATGACGGGTGGCGATTTCAAGTTCATCCTCGGATCCGAGGGTGCGATCATGGGTGTTGCGAGTTCGAGCAAGGATGTTCCGTTCAAGAAGGTGGACTTCGAGAAGGAACTTGAGAACTTCGAGAAGGCTAGAACTTATGCCGACTGGAAATTCGAGGCTAAGCCCGGGAGCGGCGCGCATCAGGGAAGTACGCCCGTTTCATCCGCTCCGCAGCGGATCGGCGGTCCCTTATAAGATCGGGGAATCGCATTTGCGTCTGTCACCACAAGTGCCGCGGACTAAAACGCGTCCCAAGACGGGGTCGCGCCAAAGCGCCTGGAGAGGAAATCAATCAGCACGCGTGTTTTCGCGGCGAGATAGCGATTGGCCGCATAGAGCGCGTAGATCCCCGCGTCCGTCGCCCGGAAATGGTCCAGCACGACCTTAAGATGTCCGGCTTTGATGTGCGGTCCGGCCATGAAGGTTGGGAGCTGGACAATGCCTTGTCCGGCCAAGGCTGCCGCAAGCAGCACGTCTCCATTATTGGATGACATGATTGCGTTGACACTGACGTTTATGGGCTGGTGATTCCGGGTGAGCTGCCAGCGGTGCATCGTCGAGAGGCCGCCATAGTGCAGGCAGCGATGCTGAAGCAGGTCCTCCGGAACTTTAGGAAGTCCGTATTTCTCAAGGTAGGCGGGGGCGGCCGCGACGACACGGCGAGCAGGGGCCAGCTTTCGGGCAATGAGGCTAGAGTCGGCCAGCGCTGCGATTCTGATCGTGACATCGACGCCTTCCTCGATGGGATCGATGAAACGGTCGTTGAGCGTCAGCTCGATCTTCAGCTCCGGATAGGCTTCCATGAAGGCTGCGATGGCTGGCCCGAGATGCATGACGCCGAAAGACATCGGCCCGTTGATCTTCAAGACGCCCTTGGGTTCGTCGTGAAGGCGCGAGACTTGCAGTTCCGTTTCCTCGACGCGGGCCAGAATGTCGACGCAGCTGCCATAATAGGCAAGACCGGCCTCGGTGGGCCTGACGCGCCTCGTGGTGCGGTCGAGGAGCCTCGCGCCAAGCAACCGCTCCAGCTCCATGACTGCCTTGCTCACCGCTGAGCGCGTAACGGCAAGCGCTCGGCCAGCCTCGGCGTAGTTGCCAAGCGCTACGACTTTCACAAAGGCGCTCATCGCTTCAAGCTTATCCACGATTGTATCCATTTTGGATGCAGTCTGGCGGAAAACTACAGGATTGATAGAGCGCGGGCAACGGCATATGTCCCCCGGCAATGAAAGGTCATGAGACCCCTCAGCAAGAGAAGGGCAGCAAAATGAGAGTTCACATCCGAAAATCAGAAGATCGCGGTAAGGCAAACTTCGGCTGGCTCGACAGCCGGCACAGCTTTTCCTTCGGCCACTACTATGATCCGGGCCATATGGGCTTTGGACCGTTGCGGGTGATCAACGAGGATCGCGTGGCGCCGGGCAAGGGCTTCCCGGAGCACCCCCACAGCGACATGGAGATCATATCCTATGTGCTGGAAGGGGCGCTGGAACACAGGGACAGCATCGGGACCGGCTCGGTGATCCGGCCCGGAGACGTGCAGCGCATGTCGGCAGGGAAGGGTATCCGCCACAGCGAGTTCAACGCCTCACGCAGCGAACCCGTCCATTTCCTGCAGATATGGATCATTCCGGAACGGCGAGGTCTTGAGGCGGGCTACGAGCAGAAATCATTCCCGGACGAGGAAAAGCGCGGCCGTCTTCGCCTTGTAGCCTCGCGGGATGGCCGCGAGGGATCGGTAAAAGTCCATCAGGATGCGAGCCTTTATGCGACGATCCTTGGCAAGGGGCAGCGTGTGGCGCATGAGCTGGCGTCTGGCCGCCTGGCCTGGGTTCAGGTTGCGAAAGGGTCTGCGCTCCTCAACGGCGAAGCTCTCGAAGCCGGCGATGGCGCCCCCATCGATGTCTCCGGAGCGCTCGAACTGGAAGGCGTACGCGATGCTGAGGTCTTGCTGTTCGACATGGCGTCCTAAGTAAAGAAAAGCTTTGGAGTTTAGCTGTTGAAGTCGAAGGCCGCGGGCCTCCACAAATCAGGGAAACAATCATGAGCAAGGTTCTGGTTCTCTATTATTCGAGCTACGGCCACATTGAAAAAATGGCCGAGGCGGTGGCGCAGGGCGCGCGAGATGCAGGAGCAGAGGTTGCCGTCAAGCGCGTCCCGGAACTCGTGCCGGAGGAGATCGCTCGCAAATCGCACTTCAAGCTCGATCAGGCGGCTCCCATTGCGACCGTCGAGGAACTTCCCAATTACGACGCCATTATCATCGGCGTGCCGACCCGTTTCGGCAACATGCCTGCCCAGATGAAGAATTTTCTGGACCAAACGGGCGGCCTCTGGGCTCAAGGCAAGCTTGTCGGCAAGGTCGGAAGCGTGTTCACCTCGTCGGCCACACAACACGGCGGTCAGGAGAGCACCATCCTTTCCACCCACATTGTGCTGCTGCACCAAGGGATGGTCATTGTCGGGCTGCCATATTCCTTCCAGGGACAGATGATCCTCAGTGAGGTGACCGGCGGCTCGCCCTATGGCGCCTCCACAATTGCTGCCAGCGATGGCTCGCGTCAGCCTTCGGAGAACGAGCTTGCTGGAGCCTTCTTCCAGGGGCGCCACGTAGCGCAGATTTCCGCCAAGCTCGGCGCGTAAAATCTTGGCCGCTCCCAGTCTCCAATGGGGGTGTCCAACCGTTAATTTGCGCAAGCTTGATCGCGGTCGTGACGGCCTCGGTTCGGCTTGCGGCGTCAAGTTTTTCGATAACGGAGTTCGAAACGCCCATCACAAGCCGCGCCAGACCTGCGGCAGCGCTAACCCCTCTGCGCCTCTTTGGTCATGCTCACTCCTCATTCCTCGTATTTCTCAGAAATTGCCGCAGCCCGCATGCGCTGTGTCTGATGGCCAGGCAACCGCGGCGGCTAAGGCGAGGTCAATAAAATATTAGCGGGTTTTATGATAAAATCTCCCAAAGTTCTCTGTCGCGTTCTGTGTTTGGGTGTTCAAGTCATGATCAATCCGGCGAAAGTTGTCGCTGCCCTGGGTTTGGCGAGCATTACCGGACTTGCAGCTGCGAACGCCGATGAAGGGCCGACACTCCAGAAGATCAAGACATCCGCCGCAATCACGATCGGCTACCAGGATGCGGCCATACCGTTTTCCTATGCCGGGGCGGAGCAGAGACCCATCGGCTTTTCGCTCGATCTGTGCGCCTTCATCACGGAGAAAGTAAAGCAGACGCTGCGGCTCTCCGAGATCAAGATCGATTACAAGCCCGTCATGCCGGCGAACCGGGCGGCGCTTGTGAAAGACGGCTCTGTCGATATCGAATGCGACGCGACGCCCAAGACCGCAGATCTTGCCAAGGATGCCGCTTTCTCGATCCCGATCTACGCATCGGAGCTGAGGTGGATCGTTCTTCGGCAAATCCGCGTTGAGAGGGAACGTGGGCGCCGCAAGGGATACGGGATCAAGACGCTCACCACGGCGGATGACCTGCGCGGCCTGACGGTCGCATTGACGCAAGGATCGGCCGCCAACTCCATTGTCCTGAACCTGAGCGTGGACCGTTTTCTGGGCCTCTCGATCCTAAAGGGAAAAGATCCCGCGGACGCCTTCAAGCTGGTCGAAACCGGAAAGGCGGCGGCTTTCATGGATGACGACGTCCTTCTGGTCAGCCTGAAGGCCAGCGCCAAGAACCCCGATGCGTATGGCTTCCTCGACGAAAGCTTTCCAGGCACGACCTACGCGCTTGTGATGCGAAAAGATGACAAGTCATTCAAGGAACTGGTCGATGGGGTGATCGTGGATACTATGAAGTCGGGCGAGTATGCGAAAATCTACGCGAAGTGGTTCGAGAGCCCCATTCCGCCGAAAAACGTAAACCTCAACTATCCCATGCCCGAGAAGCTGCAGCAGCTCATCAAAGAGCCTGCTGCGAAGACAAATTAGGTCACGCCCCACTCCTTGAGCGCGGCCTCGCCATCTCCGCCATGCGCGCCGGCCGAAGTCTCCGAACGCGAGAAGCGCGGGGCAGGAGAGGGTTGCAGCTTGCCGTCAACCTCGATGAAGGTGGAGCGCGCCGCGTTATGGGGGTGGCGTGCGGCCTCTTCAAAATCGAGCACGGGAACGAGGCAGGCATCCGCCTTCTCGAACAGCGCCGCCCAATCATCGCGGGGCTTGCTCGCGAAGATGCCTTCGAACTCGCGATGGAGAGCAGGCCACTGTGCGTGGTCGTATTGGCGCGGCAGATAGAGCGAAGGATCGAGGCCAAGCCCTCGGATCAAGTTCGCGAAGAATTTGGGTTCAAGCGCGCCTACAGCGATGAACTTGCCATCCGAGCAGCGATAGGTTCGATAGAAGGGCAGGCCGCCATCGAGAAGGTTCTCGCCGCGTGGGCGTTCCCAGAGACCGCCGCCGCGAAGGCCCAGGATCATGGCAAGCTGGGAGACGGTTCCGTCGAGAATGGCGGCGTCGATAACTTGGCCAAGCCCGGATTTTTGGCGTTCCAACAGTGCGGCCAAGATCCCGATCACGAGAAATGTTCCGCCGCCGCCCATATCGCCGACAAGATTCAAGGGCGGGACGGGCAGGCCCGCGGCAGGGCCAATTGCATTGAGGGCGCCCGTCAGCGCAAGAAACGTCAGGTCATGCCCCGCTGTTTGAGCCATTGGCCCATCGTGTCCCCAACCTGTCATGCGCGCGTAAATGAGCCTCGGATTGCGGCCGAGCGTAACATCGGGACCAAGGCCGAGGCGCTCCATAACACCGGGCCGCAAGCCTTCGATGAGCACATCTGCCTTTTCGATGATCCGCAAACAGAGATCGACAGACGAGGCCTGTTTCAGATCGAGCACGAGTGAGCGCTTGCCGCGATCGACAGGCGGATTGGGTACCCCGAAGAGTTCCGCCGGACCGGGCCGCTCGACGAGCAGCACATCCGCTCCAAGGTCGGCCAGCAGCATCCCGCCATAGGGGGCTGGGCCAAGCCCGGCAAATTCGAGAACGCGGATGCCTGCAAGCGGAGCAGTATTAGGTCTGGTTGCTTCCATTTTAACGCTTTTGCCTGTGCCACCGATGAAAATACTTACATGCTTAGCTATGCCCATTTTTACAAAACGAAGCCAAACTATTTGTAAACCATCGCCAGCTTTACGCGGCTGCCTTCGCCTTGGGGTAGAACGTCTCACCCTTTGCCGCCATATCACGAAGCAGCTTCGGAGGCGTGAACCGCTCGCCATACTTCTTCGCCAGCGCGTCGCATTCCTGGACGAACTCCGCCACGCCGACCGTATCGATGAGGCTCAACGGCCCCCCCGTATAGGGCGCGAAGCCCAGACCGAAAATGCCGCCCACGTCGCCATCTTCCGGATTAGTCAGCACACCTTCCTCCATGCAGCGGACCGCATCCAGCGCCTGCGCATAAAGCAGCCGCTTCTTCAACTCATCCACGGAAGGCCATTCGCACTCGGGCTTTGGCGGATAAAGATCATCGAGCCATCTCCAAAGGCTTTTCTGTCC
>JBAVVQ010000571.1:0-3764 GCA_049697375.1 Rhodomicrobium sp. | reverse complement strand
CAGCCGGGCCGATACGCTCGCCGCGCTGATGAAGGGCTACCGGACGATTTCTGTCACCGGCTCCCACGGGAAGACGACGACCACGGCCATGATCGGCTGGATGATGGTCGAGGCCGGTCTCGATCCGACCGTGCTTGTCGGCGGCGTCGTTCACGCCTGGGGATCGAATGCGCGCATCGGTTCGAGCCGGTGGATGGTCGTCGAGGCCGATGAGTCGGACGGCACCTTTATCCGCCTGCCAACCGAAATCGGCGTCGTGACAAATATCGACCCGGAACATCTCGATTATTACGGGACGGAGGCCGTCCTTCACGAGGCGTTCCTGACCTTCTTACGTCAGATTCCGAAGAATGGCCTTGCCGTGCCCGGCATCGACCATCCCGTTGTACGCACCCTCCTCAACCGTCTCGACGCGGAAGGAAGCCTCCCGCCGCTTGCGACCTTTGGGCGTGTCCTCGATGCACAGTCGCGGATCGATGCGATCGCCACAAATGGCGCATCGGTGACCTTCGACGCAGTTCTGGCCGCGGGCGCTGGCAAACCTCCTTTCCGGAAAAACAAGTTCAAGCTTCGGGTCCCCGGCGTGCACAATGCGCTGAACGCGGCGGCCGCGATCACGGTCGGACAGCATGTGGGCCTCTCGCCCGATCAGATTTTCGAAGCCCTTTCAACCTTTGAAGGCGTCGACCGCAGGTTCACCCCAACCGGAGAATGGAACGGCGTCTCGATTTACGACGATTACGCCCACCACCCCGCCGAAATAGCGGCCGCGTTGAGCGCCGCGCGCGGAGCTTCGAAGGGTCACGTGATTGCCGTCATGCAGCCCCATCGCTTTTCGCGCCTGAAATCTTTGTTCGATCAGTTTTGCGAGTGCTTCAAAGATGCCGACCTGGTGTTCATCACGCCGGTGTACGCCGCCGGCGAAGCGCCGAACGGTTTCGACCGCGACAGGCTCGTTGAGGGCATCCGGCATGCAGGCCACGCGCGAGTCTATCCAATCGAAGGCGAGGACACGCTCACGCGTTCGGTTGTGGCTCTCGCACGGCCGGGCGATCTCGTGATCGGGCTTGGCGCTGGCACCATCAGTGAATGGACGCGCGCCCTTCCAGGCCGCCTCAGCCTTTATTCCGCATTTGCCGGCGCGGCGGAGTGATCGTGTTTCCGGACCTTGTTCCCAGTCTTCTCGCAGGCGTCCCCGACCTTCGTGGTAGGCTCCTGCCGAATGTCTTGCTCAAAGACCTGACGTGGCTGCGCGTTGGCGGCCCGGCGCAAGTGCTCTTCACGCCGGCCGATGAGGGCGATCTGGCCTATTTCCTATCCCGCTGCCCGCTCGACTTGCCGGTGATGGTGATCGGCGTCGGCTCGAACCTGTTGGCGCGGGACGGTGGCGTTCCCGGCGTTGTCATTCGCCTTGCCCGAGGCTTCAACGAAACCGCGCCGGTCAGCGTCACCCGGATACGAGCAGGCGCGGCGGCGCCCGATGTCAGGCTGGCCCATGCCGCGTCGTCGGCAGGCATCGCGGGTCTTGCCTTCTATCGGGGGATACCCGGCACCGTCGGCGGCGCGCTTCACATGAACGCAGGCGCACATGGCGGAGAAACGAAGGACGTTTTGGTTGAAGCGCGCGCCGTCGACCGCAGCGGCAGCATCCATGTCTTTGATAACGCCGGAATGGGCTTCACCTACCGCCATTGCGCCGTTCCCAACGATTACATTTTCACCTACGCGATTTTTGAAGGCCGCGAGGGTGAGTCTGCGGAGATCGAGCGCGAGATGCAAGACGTGGCCGAGTATCGCGAAACGCATCAGCCCATAAAAAGCCGCACAGGGGGTTCAACCTTCAAAAACCCTCCAGGCCATAGCGCCTGGAAACTCATTGACGCGGCTGGCTGCCGCGGCCTTCGCGTTGGCGGCGCACACATGTCCGAAATGCATTGCAATTTTCTCATCAACGATCAAGGCGCCACTGGCGCCGACGTGGAGCGGCTGGGCGAGCTTGTCCGCGAGCGGGTCTTCGCGAACAGCGGGATCATGCTCGAATGGGAGATCAAGCGCATCGGCATATCAGCCGCGGGAAGCCAGCTCGCCGCCGCTGAATGACAACCGGGTTCCACCATATCGCGGTCCTGATGGGCGGCTGGTCTTCGGAGCGGGATGTTTCGCTCCGATCCGGCGCAGCCTGCGCGGGCGCGCTTGAGCACCTCGGCTACAAGGTCGCGCCCATCGACGTGAACCGCGACATTGCCGACCGCCTTGCCATTCTCAAACCCGATGCCTGTTTCAATGCGCTCCACGGCAAGTGGGGCGAGGATGGCTGCATCCAGGGCGTGCTTGAGACGCTGGAAATCCCCTATACGCATTCAGGCGTCTTGGCTTCCGCGCTGGCGATGGACAAGGCGCGCGCCAAGGTCGCCTTCAAGGCGGCAGGCGTGCCGGTTGCAGACGGGATCGTGGCGAGCCGCGAGGAGGCAGCGCGCGGCCATATCATGCCACCGCCCTATGTCATCAAGCCGGTTACGGAGGGATCGAGCGTCGGCGTCTATATCGTGCGCGAGGATCAGGAGTTTCCGCCGCGGGAGCTGACGCGGCCCGATTGGGCTTATGGCGACGTTCTCGTCGAGCGTTACATCGGCGGCCGGGAACTGACCTGCGCCGTCATGGGCGATCGCGCCCTTGACATCATCGAAATCCTGCCCGCCGAGGGGCTCAATTTCTACGATTACGAAGCAAAATACGCAAAAGGAGACTCACGCCACATTCGACCGGCACAAATTTCACCGGACATTTACAAGTTTATCCAAAAATTGGCGGTTGATGCACACAACGCATTGGGCTGCCGGGGTGTAAGCCGCGCCGATTTTCGTTTCGACGATCGGCCAGGGGGAACGGGCGAGCTTGTCTGCCTTGAGGTTAATACTCAGCCAGGCATGACGGCGACGTCGCTTGTCCCTGAACTCGCTGCCCATATTGGATTGACGTTCGGCGAGCTTGTTCGGTGGATTGTGGAGGATGCCTCGTGCAGCCGGTAAACCAAGATAAGGTTCGATCAGCGGGCCTCGGAGACAGCGGGGCGCAAGCGGCCGACAAAGGGAAAGATCAGTCTTCCTGGTTTTCGATCGTTGAGGCGCATGCAGACTACGCGGCGCGGATTGGCTTCCTGGTAAGCATGATTTTCCTTGCCGCGACGGCGTTCTATGGGCTGCACCTTTCGGGCGCGACGGCGGCGATCTTCGACGAAGTCGCCGCGATGTCAGACCGGGCTGCTTACGACGCAGGCTTTCGCGTCGAAGACCTCACCTTTTCCGGGTCCAAGAACACGCCGCGGGAGTCGCTTCTGAAAGCGCTCGGCTTGCCATATGCGAACTCATCCCTCTCCTACGGTACGGCTGAAGCGCAGGACCGACTCATGAAACTCGGCTGGGTCGCCTCGGCGGAGGTGCGCCGAATTCTGCCTTCGCGGCTCGAGGTGCTAGTCAGCGAGCGCGAGCCCTTTGCGCGATGGGCTGATTCTGAAAATATAGTGCAGGCCATCGACCGCGAGGGCCGCATCCTGGGACCGGCGGAAGAGCGGTTCGAAACGCTGCTCCTTTTCGCCGGCGAAGGTGCTCCAGCGGAAGCCGCCGAGGTTGCCGATGCCCTTTCCGGTCATGAGACCATCATGCGGCGCGTTGAACGCCTTGACCTCATCGCCGAACGATTTTGGCTGGTCAAGCTTGACAATGGACTGATCTTGAAACTCCCGCGCAAGGTGAGCGCATTAGTTC
>JBAVVQ010000570.1:0-16949 GCA_049697375.1 Rhodomicrobium sp. | reverse complement strand
GCGCAACGCTTGCGAACAATTCAAGCCGCTCATTGATAAGATTAAGGCAGCTCTCCTTTGATAAAAACTAGCTCGGATACGTGGACAATAATCAGCCTTTTGTCGTATAAGACTGGCCCATCCACGAAATAATGGAGGAACGACCTCATGAAGCGAGCAACCGTAATTTCAGCTGCTGCGTTTATGCTTGCCGCCTCGGCCGTCAGCCTTACGATCGCGACGCCTGCCGCCGCTCACGGGTATGGTGATCGCGTATCGGATCGGGGCGCAAGGGAAGAACTGCGGGATCTTCTCGCGAACCGCATCCGTAGCCGCGAGGATTTGCGCGATCTCATCCAGGACCGGCTGCAGGAACGCGAAGCTCTCCGCGACCTGATTGGCGATCGCCTGCGGGGCAGGGAGGATCTTCGCGATCTCCTGGCGGAACGCGCCGGCGGCCGCGACAATCTGCGGGAGCTTCTGGCGGAACGCATGGAAAGACGTGGCCAATCGCGCGATCTCATCTCGGATCGTCTGCAGGAACGCGAAGCCCTTCGCGATCTTCTGGCGGATCGCGCCGGTGGCCGTGGCGATTTTGGGGACCGCCTGGAGAGGCGCGGCCAACTCCGTGATCTTATTCGCGACCGCCTGCAAAGCCGCAACGATACCCGCGACCTTATGGAAGATCGCATCCGGGGCCGGGAGGACCTCCGCGACCTTATAGCGGACCGCTTGGAAAGGCGGGCTATGCTCCGGGAACTCCTGTCTGAGCGCCCGCGCAATCGAGGCCATATGGCCGACCTCGTCTCCAACCGCTTCCAAGGAGCGGAGGAAAACGACGGCGGGGCGGCCGGGATAAATCGTGAAGATCTCCGCGATCTCATTTTGGATCGCATCCGCAACCGCGGCGATGTCGATCAGCTTTTGGAGCAGATCCACGATCGCATCGGAGGTGAAGAATAGGCTTGAGCTTTTCTTGAAAGAACAGGGGGCGGCCGTCACGCCGCCCCCGCAGCAAATATGGGAGACGTTCAATGAATAAGGCTATTTTATTTGCGGCGGCGCTCTCGATGACGCCGCTGCCTGCAATGAGCCAGCAGGCGCAACAATCCCAGGATCAATCTCAGGATCGCCAGTCCACCTATTCGGAGCGCGACCGGGATAGCAGACGTGGCGATTTGCTCGACCGGCTATCCAGGTCCGATCTCAGAGACCGCCTGTCCACAGCGATTCAGCGCCTCGAAGGCGCATGCGGAGAGGATATCGAACAGTTCTGCAGCGATGTCACGCCCGGCGGCGGCCGCATGGCGAGCTGCATGGACGCTTATTCGGACCAGTTGAGCCGCTCATGCAGCTTCGCGCTGAGCCGCGCAGCCGACAGGATTCAGCAGGCCGTGGAACGTTTTGCCGATACATGCATGTCGTCCGTCCAGCAGCAATGCGGAAACGCCGACGACATGCGGCAGTGCCTCCAGCAGAAGAACGCATCGCTTCCGCGTTCATGCCAGACCATCATTGCCGCCGTGCAGCAGGGAAGACAAGCGCTCGCTGCAAGAATGCAAGGACAGGGCGAGCAGTCTCAAGCGCAAATTGGACAAGAACAGGGAGGACCGCAGCAGAGTGCTCAAGCCCAGGGAGACCAGGGGCCGGGGCGTCTGAGAGGTCTGCCGGCTTTCAGCTCCGATGGCAAAGATCTTGGACAGATCGTCAAGGTTGAGAGAGCCCCGGACGGCAAAATCCAGTCCGTTCAACTTCAAGTGGGCCGCTTGCTCGGTCTCGGCGAAAAGACAGTCACCATCGATGGGAACAAGATCGAGCAGCTTGCCGATCGCGTCAGGGTGATGATGAACAGCGATCAGATCCGCTCGTTGCCAGACATAAAAGGTCAGGGCGGCAGCGCGCAGAAATAGATGGACGCGGCGCCGCTGGCGGGAGCCAAAGGGTCGCCGCGCCAGTCACCCGGCCTGGCTAGGCGCGAGCCGGGATCGTAAAGAGAGAGGCATTTTAATATGTTGCGGTCCCGGATAAGGCTTCGCCTTTCCGGGACGGCGAAGCAAGGCCGGGTTCGTAGTTCGAATCGAGCGCGATCGGTTCTCTCATAACGATGGGAATGTAAGCGCCAGCCTCGCTGTTTCGGTGTTCATAAAATGGCGGGCTGAGCGCAGGATTTAGCCGCAGTCGCACCGCAATGGCGCCCTTATTCCGGGGGCAGTTGTGAAGCTTGTTTCCAATTCCATTCGGGTCAATTGTCATGAAGCGGATCATCACGGCGGCCGCCCTGGCCGCTCTTCCCCTAACGGCCGAGGCAGACGAACTGCCCTTGAAGCGCGTCGTCCTTTCAACCTCAGGGCTTGCTCAATTCACGCATAGTGGCGAAGCGGCGGCAGGTTCTGTTATTGGGTTGCCGGTGCGGCTCGATCAGGTCGACGATGTTCTGAAAAGTCTGACGATTTTCGATGCGGCGGGCTCTGTCGGCGCTGTGAGCCTGCCTGGAAAAACGCCCCTCATGGAGCTGTTTCGGGATCTGCCCTTCGACCAGGCGGCGCTCGCATCGCAACCAGATTTGCTGAATGCGCTTGTGGGAGCCGAGGTGGAAATCGAGGGAAGCGTCAACGCGACGGGCCGTGTGTTCCGCGTTGAGGAGGAAAAAGTTCAGCTCCCGAACAATGGCGGGGAGACGATGCGGCATAGGCTCACGCTTGTAACTCCGAAAGGCTTCGTTCAAGCCATCATCGAAGAGCTGACGGCCTTACGCTTCGCGGATGAAACGACACGCGCCCAGATCGACCGCGCTCTGTCGGGGATTGCGACCAACCGCGCGAAGGATCAGCGGATCCTGTCGATCACACTCGCCGGCGAAGGAAAGAGACCCATCGGTTTCAGCTATGTGGTGGCCGCGCCCGTCTGGAAGACGTCCTACAGGCTTGTTCTTCCCAAGGACGGCGGCAAGGCCCGGCTCCAGGGCTGGGGCGTCCTCGAAAATCTCACAGGCGGCGATTGGAAAGGCGTGGACCTGACGCTCGTCTCCGGTAACCCCGTTGCGTTGAAGCAGCCGCTTTACTCGGCGGTATTCGTAGACCGGCCCGAGATCCCGGTGTCTTCCGCATTGAGGATCGTGCCGAGGAAGGACGAGGCCGAAGAAAAAGGGCGTGATATGGTGGCGGCGCCACACGCGAAGACGTCACGTGCGCTTATGGCGGCGCCGCCGAGTCCGGCAGGGGCTATGGGTTATGGAGCTGGGCTACAAGAACTTCGCGAGGAGCTTGGTTCGGCTGCTCATGCCGCTGAGGCTGAGGAGGCCGCGACGCAGGTGCTTTACCGATTCCCCTCGAAAATCACGCTCGCCTCGGGATCGACGATGATGATTCCGTTCACCGACCGCGAGATCCCTGCGTCCCGCACCTTCGTCTATCAACCTGAAACCAATGCCACGCGCCCGCTTGCCGCTGTCCGCCTTACCAATGATGGCGATTCGGCTCTGCCCCCGGGGCTTGTCACGTCGTTCGAGACGAGCGCGGACGGCTCAGCCAATTTCGCAGGCGACGCGCAGCTTCCGCTGCTGTCGAAGGGGACGACAAAGTTCACAACTTTCGCGCTCGATTCCAAGACGGACATCCGCCGCGAAGATCGAGGCGTGAAGCAGACCCGGCTTGGCAAGGCGGCGCGGGGTGAGTTGACCCTGACAGTCAAGTCGCGCTGGGCGATCGACTATGAAATCACGCCGCCCGGCGAGGAAGACCGCGAAGTCTTCATCGAGGAGCCGCGTCTGGACGGCTGGAAACAGGCGGGTGACACGAAGGACGTCGAGGAAACGGCCACGCGCCTGCGCTACAGGGTTGTTGCGCCGAAAGGGAAGACCACGAAGGCGACGCTCACTCGCGAGCACACCGACTATCAAATGGTGAGCCTAACTTCGCTGGCGCCAGACCGGATTCTTGCCACGGTTTCGGGGCTGCAAAATGAAACGGGCGCCTTGAAGGAGGCGATCACGAAGCTCAGCGCCGTCGTTGGCGACATCACGAAAGCCAATGCACGCAAATGGGAGCTTGAGTCGGAGAAAAAGAAGATCGGGGACGATCAGGAACGCATCCGCAAGAACCTCGCAAGTGTCGGCCAGTCGTCCGACCTTGGGCGGCGCTATCTCGACACGCTGAAGGCTCAGGAAGATCGCCTGGCGGCGATCGCTGCGGAAGAAAAGAAACTGGATGATGATCTGGCCGGCAAGACGAAGAAGGCTGAAGAGATCGCCCAGGACCTTGCCCTGTAGAAATCAACCGGTCTTCGGCGCGATCGGCCCAGATGCTGAAATGAAACGAGGCGGCAAAGCCGCCGCCTCGCAACCGGTGGCTTGAACCCGAAGCCTTAGACCGAGTAGTACATATCGAATTCGATCGGGTGCGGCATCATGCGGAAGCGATCGATCTCTTCCACCTTCAAGTCCACGTAAGCGTCGATCTGATCGTCGGTGAAGACGCCGCCCTCTTTGAGGAAGGCGCGGTCGGCGTCGAGCGAATCGATGGCCTCCTGCAGAGAGCCGCACACCGTCGGAATTTCCCTGAGCTCAGCCTCGGGCAGATCGTAGAGGTTCTTGTCGATCGGATCGCCGGGATGAATGCGGTTGCGGACGCCGTCAAGGCCCGCCATGAGCATCGCGGCGAAGGCGAGATAGGGGTTCGCCGCCGGATCGGGGAAGCGGACTTCAACACGCTTCGCTTTCGGATTCGAAGTAACCGGGATACGGCAAGACGCCGAGCGGTTGCGGGACGAATAAGCGCGCAGCACCGGAGCCTCGTAACCCGGAACAAGACGCTTGTAGGAGTTGGTCGACGGGTTCGTGAAGGCGTTCAGCGCCTTGGCGTGCTTGAGAATGCCGCCGATGTAGAACAGACAGACCTCCGACAGGTCCGCATAGAGATTGCCGGCCATGACGGGCTCGGAGCCCTTCCAGATCGACTGGTGCACATGCATGCCCGAGCCGTTGTCGCCGAAGACGGGCTTCGGCATGAAGGTCGCCGTCTTGCCGTAGGAGTTCGCGACGTTGTGGATGACGTACTTGTAGATCTGCATGGCGTCGCCCATAAGGGTCAGCGGGCCGAACTTGATGCCAAGCTCGTGCTGAGCGGACGCCACTTCGTGGTGGTGCTTCTCGGTGACGACGCCCATCGCGGCCATCGTAGACAGCATCTCGGAGCGGATGTCCTGTGCGCTATCGACCGGCGGCACGGGGAAGTAACCGCCCTTCGTGCGCGGACGGTGGCCGAGGTTACCCATCTCATATTCGGTCGGCATGTTGGTCGGAAGTTCGACCGAGTCGAGGCGGTAGCCACAGTTGTAAGGATCAGATGAGAAGCGCACGTCGTCGAAAATGAAGAACTCGGCTTCAGGGCCGAAGTACGCCTTGTCGCCTATTCCGGTCTGCTGCAAATAAGCCTCGGCCTTGCGGGCGGTGCCGCGCGGATCGCGCTCATAACGCTCGCCTGAGTGCGGTTCGAGAACGTCGCAGAAAATCGCGAGCGTCGATTGCGCAAAGAATGGATCGAGATGGGCCGTTTCCGGGTCCGGCATCAACGTCATGTCGCTTTCGTTGATCGCCTTCCAGCCTGCTATCGAGGAGCCGTCGAACATCACGCCGTCAGCGAACGCTTCATCGCCCATCTCCGACGCGGTCATCGTCACGTGCTGCAGTTTGCCGCGCGGGTCGGTGAAGCGGAGATCGATAAAAGGGATGTCTTCATCTTTTATTTTTTTTACAACTTCAGTCGCGTTTGACATTGAACTCCCTCGTGAAGTTAGGGTCGAGTCTTTGGGGTGGGTGATTTGGGCGCCGATTTGATCGGCTGCTCGGTGGGTATGCTATCGTTCTGGGAGAAGCAGGGTAAAAGCTAAATTGCCTCGGGTCCGGTTTCGCCAGTGCGGATGCGGATCGCATCCTCGACGTTGATGATGAAGATCTTACCATCGCCTATCCGCCCGGTCCGCGCCGAATTCCGGATTGCTTCCACAGCTTTTTCGACCATGTCCTCAGGCAGCACAATCTCAATCTTCACCTTGGGCAGAAAATCGACAACATACTCCGCCCCGCGGTAGAGCTCCGTGTGACCCTTCTGGCGGCCGAAACCTTTGGCTTCAGTTACGGTAATGCCCTGAAGGCCAATTTCCTGCAAAGCTTCCTTAACCTCATCGAGCTTGAACGGTTTAATAACCGCTTCGATTTTTTTCATGACGAATGGGTTCCTCCGAAGGGGACAAAAAGCGCGCTGCGCCCTTTATTAGCATCGGCCATGCCAAACACGACATGGCCTACGAGACAGCGATAAACCTGGGCGTAACCAATTCATCCTGCCTAGAAAGTAGGCAATTTGCATATGAATCATCCAGACCTTGAGCGGTGCAATTTGGCTATGGGCGGTGTCAATGCTTTTTATTCGGGGGCCTTAGCATGCCTCGGCGTTCCTGTGCTCATTCGGCGCTTTTCTTTCAAGCTCACGCAAATTTCGCTACATTCGCCCCAGATGTGACTTTATGCATCGCAAGAAAAATATCCGTCAAATCACGGGCTGCGCCTTGCTTGAACTTCTGACCGCCGAAGAAATGGGCCGCGCCGAGCAAATCGCCGCGGCCGCCGGCTTGCCAACTTTGACCATGATGGAAAACGCAGGGCGCTGCGTTGCTGAAGAAGTCGTCCGGCGCTATCCGCGTGGCAGCCGGGTGGTCGTATTGTGCGGACCGGGCAATAATGGCGGCGATGGCTTCGTCTGTGCACGCTATCTGAGGGAGCGAGGCTATCATGTGCGTCTTGCGCTTCTCGGACGCCAGGAGGACTTGAAGCGCGATCCCAAGGAGATGGCGAGGCGCTGGGATGAGGCCATCGAGCCGATGACGCCTCAATCGCTGGAAGGCGCGCAAATCGTCGTCGACGCCATTTACGGCACGGGCCTGCGCGACAATGTCGCCGGAATCGTCGCCGAGATGATCGAGGCTGTGACGGGGCGCAGCCTGCCCGTCATCTCCGTCGACGTTCCGTCAGGCATCAACGCAACGAGCGGCGCTGTGAAAGGCGTCGCCTTCAAGGCGACGACAACGGTGACGTTCTTCCGGCGCAAAACGGGGCATGTTCTGCTTCCCGGCCGCCTTTATTGCGGAGATGTCCGCGCGGTCGAGATCGGGATCCCGGCGGCGGTGCTGGGTGAGATTGCACCCCGGACTTTCGCCAACGACCCCGAATTCTGGTTGCGCTATTTTCCGAAGTTGAGAATCGACGGTCACAAATATGATCGCGGGCATGCCGTTATTGTCTCCGGCCCGATGGAAAGCACAGGCGCAGGTCGGCTGGCGGCGCGAACGGCATTGCGGGCGGGGGCCGGGCTCGTCACGGTCGCAACGTCTAAATCGGCGTTTTACATCAACGCAGCGCAACTGACGGCCGTGATGGTCGCGGCTTATGAGGGGCCGTCCGGTCTGTCCGCAGTTCTTTCCGACCCGCGGATCACCGCTGTCCTCATCGGCCCCGGCGCTGGCCGTGATCCAGAAGTCATGGGTCTTGTCGGAAGCGTGCTGGCGAGCGACGCGGTCGCGGTCCTCGATGCGGAGGGGATCACAGCCTTTCAGGCGACGCCAGTGGAGCTTTTCCGCCTCATCAAGTCCAGGCCTGCGCCGACGATCCTGACGCCGCACGAGGGCGAGTTCAGAAAAATTTTCCCCGAGCTTGCGAATGAACCGTCGAAGCTTGAGCGCGCCCGGCGCGCCGCCGAGATGTCCGGAGCGGTTGTCATCCTGAAAGGCGCCGACACCGTGGTCGCCGCGCCCGACGGTCTCTCATCCATTAGCGAGAATGCGCCTGCGTGGCTCGCCACCGCGGGAAGCGGCGACGTTCTGGCTGGCCTCATTACCGGACTTTGCGCGCAAGGCATGGCGGCCTTCGATGCGGCGGCGGCGGGGGTCTGGATGCACGGCGAACTCGCGGTCATCTTCGGCCCCGGACTGATTGCCGACGATATGGCCGACCTCCTTCCTGGCGTCCTGCAGCGGCTTGACAAGCGCGGGAAAATTTTCTCGTAGGCGCCCCATCGCAGTGGGAAAAGCACGGGACTTGAGGTCGGATATTCGAAGTTCGGCAACCTGCTTTCGTGCTCACGGGACAGACTCAGTTGCAGAACTGCATCACAGCAGAGAAACATAGCCTGGATTTGGCGAACCTCATCCAAATGGGTGATGCTTAGCTAGCAGGACTGAACTATCCTCCT
Source organism: Rhodomicrobium sp. (assembly GCA_049697375.1). Classification (GTDB taxonomy): domain Bacteria; phylum Pseudomonadota; class Alphaproteobacteria; order Rhizobiales; family Rhodomicrobiaceae; genus Rhodomicrobium. Next base: position 8,727 of record JBAVVQ010000570.1, on the reverse strand, counting down.
CTCATACTTCGTTTGTAATGACGTAAACGTACTGCAGGCATTGATATTGCACAGGTGACCCGGCGAAAGCTGGGTCACCTGGGGCAACTGAGCAGCTGAGCTGCTCCTCTGACACCGCTGGAATCGCCCCATTTGTTGACCTTCAGCGGTGTGCGGAAACAATCCGAAAAAACCCATTCCGGAAGCTGTGCGGCGGCATCATTTATTAAAACTGATATGTTCGATAAACCGCCGCCGAAAACGATTATGTCGGGGTCGGCGATATTGATCACTGTCGCCAGTGCTTTCGCGAGCCGCCGCGAATAAACAGCCAGCACTGTTTGCGCGGCGAATTCGCCCTCAGCGGCTTTCTCAGCGATTGCCCTGGCGTCCAGCACGCAGCCGGTCAGTTCTTGAAACTGACGCTCCAACGCTGGTCCGCAAAGAAACGTCTCGATGCACCCTCGCTTTCCGCAATAGCAGACTGGGCCGGGATATTCTTCGGCGTCTGGCCACGGTAACGGATTGTGGCCCCATTCGCCTCCCACGGCGTTATGTCCAAGTTGAGAATGCCCCTCGATCACGAGGCCGCCGCCGACGCCAGTTCCCAGGATCACGCCGAAAACAGCCCGGCAGCCATGCGCCGCCCCGTCCGCGGCTTCCGAAAGGGCAAAACAGTTGGCGTCGTTCTCTATGACAACGGGCCATGGCGAGCGCGCTTGCAGATCGCGATGGAGTGAACGGCCATTCAACCATGTCGAATTCGCGTTGCGGACGAGCCCAGTCCGAGGCGAAAGGCTGCCGGGAATACCAACCCCGACACCTGCTATTTCGGAAGCAGCCAACCCATCTGTGCAGGCCTCCACGAGAGAGACAATTGCGTCGAGCGTGCCTTCATAATCGCCGCGCGGTGTCGGCGCTCTGACGCGAACGCGCTCCTGGCCCGAAGGCGAAAGCGCCAGCGCTTCGATCTTGGTCCCGCCCAGATCAACGCCGACACGCCACATCAGGCTCGCGCTCCTACTGCGTCACATGCGCGCTGGCGATGATCTTCTTCGCCTCATCGACTGCCTCGAGCACCTGCTGTGTTCCATCGCGCGTGCCGACCACAGCTTTGCTCGCCGGATTGTGCAAGCCGGGAAGGGCGTTGTAAATGTCGGTAACCTTGCTGGCGACCATGTAAATGATCTCGCCGTTCGGAGCCGTCAGCTTTGTCATCGGCACCTTTTTGCTAAGGTCGTCGATGAGAGTGTCTAGCTGGGTTGCAACAAAGAGCCGGGTGTTGGCAAAGTCGATGACGGTGGTGCCTGCCGGCTCGTCGCTGGCATAGGCTTTGCGGACGCGCCAGATCTCGCCGAACTGGACCACCTGAGTGCCGCCATCGCGAAGATTGACGACAATGCCGTCGTTGGACAAGCCCGTAATTTTTCCGGGATGGGTTCGTCCAAGGAAGTTTTTCGGACCCGTCGGAGGCCTGTTAGGAGCCCCTTGAGCTCCTTGAGGGGGGGTAGGATTAGCTTGGGCGAGGGCAGGGGACCACACATCGCCAGCAATACTTGGCGTACTGATCGCCGCCAGAGTCAAAAGCAAAATCCCTCTCGTCAGCATCCCTGCCACCTTGTCCTAAATGTGAATCGCGCGCTTATCGACCGCAAGCGCCGCTTCCTTGATTGCTTCACTCAGTGTTGGATGAGCGTGGCAGGTGCGCGCGAGGTCCTCCGCAGAGCCGCCGAATTCCATGAGAACGGCCGCTTCGGCGATCATATTCCCCGCATCGGGTCCGATGATGTGAACACCGAGAACGCGGTCTGTCTTCGCATCCGCCAGAAACTTCACGAAGCCTTCCACCTGCCGGTTCACCTTGGCGCGCCCGTTGGCCGTGAAGGGAAACTTGCCGACATTGTATGCGATTCCGGCCTCTTTCAGCTCCTCTTCCGTCTGGCCGACGCTTGCGACCTCGGGATAGGTATAGATCACGTTGGGAATCACGCCGTAGTTCACGTGCCCCGCCTTGCCCGCGATGATCTCCGCCGCGGCGACGCCTTCGTCCTCGGCCTTATGAGCGAGCATCGGGCCGCGCACCACATCGCCGATCGCATAAATGCCCTTCACATTTGTCCTGAAATGATCGTCGATCAGAATGCGGCGCTTGTTGTCGATCTGGACGCCGGCGTCTTCGAGTCCGAGCCCCTCAGTGTAAGGCGCGCGCCCCACGGCCACGAGAACCACGTCGGCCTCGAGGACCTCTCTTGAGCCGTCGCCGTTGCTTGGCTGCACCTGCACTTTGAGCGGTCCCGCCCCGTTTGCTTCGACGCCCGCGACTTTTTGGCCGAGCCGGAATTCCAAGCCCTGCTTTTGCAGAATGCGCTGGAACTGCTTGGCGATTTCGTTGTCCATTCCGGGAATGATGCGGTCCAGAAACTCAACGACCGTCACTTTCGCGCCGAGGCGCCGCCAGACCGACCCAAGCTCAAGGCCGAAGACACCAGCGCCGATAACCAGGAGGTGGCCCGGCACCTTGTCCAGGTCCAAGGCTCCAGTCGAAGACACTACGCGCTTTTCGTCGATATCGATACCGGGGAGCCTGGCCACGTCTGAGCCCGTGGCGATGACGATCGCCTTCGTATCCAGAGACTTCTCATCGCCTCCATCGACGGGGCGAACGGTGACCTTGCCGGGAGCGGTGATGCGACCGATGCCGAGATAGGTATCGACCTTGTTCTTCTTGAGAAGGAACTCAACGCCCTTGACGTTGCCTTCGACGCCCTCCTGCTTATACTTCTGCATGGTAGGCAGATCGAGTTCGGGCTTCGTCTTGATGCCCATCGTAGCAAAGCCGTGGCCCGCATCCTCGAAAAGCTCAGACGCATGCAGCAGCGCCTTTGAAGGGATGCAGCCGACATTTAGGCACGTGCCTCCGAACGTCCGGCTTTTCTCGATCACCGCCGTCTTGAGGCCGAGCTGCGCCGCCCGGATTGCGCAGACATATCCCCCGGGACCGGTTCCAATAACGATCAGATCGTATGTGTCACCCATCCCTGATATCTCCGTTCGACAATTGGCGGTTCGCCGTCCGGGTGCTCGGCGCCTTCATGACGTCGGCCTTTTCGGCGCCGAAGGCCCTTTCATGGAAGTCGATGGCGTTGGGACTGCCCTCAACGATGAATGCGGGACAAGCCTTCGTTTGCCCATGGCGCTTTTCCTCCACGAACTGCTCAGAGATCGAGGATGAGCCGCTGCGGGTCTTCCAAAGCCTCTTTTACGCGCACCAGGAAGGTGACCGCTTCCCTGCCGTCGACAAGGCGATGATCGTAGGACAAGGCAAGATACATCATCGGCTTGATTTCGATCTTGCCCCCCATGACCATCGGCCGCTCCTGCGTCTTGTGCATGCCGAGAATGCCCGACTGCGGCGCGTTCAGGATCGGCGTCGACATGAGCGAGCCGTAAACGCCTCCATTGGAGATGGTGAAGGTGCCGCCCTGCATTTCTTCAAGGCCAAGCTTGCCATCGCGGGCGCGTTTACCGAAGCCCGCGATTTCTTTCTCGATTGCCGCGATGGATTTCTTGTCCGCGTCCCGCACGACCGGCACCACAAGCCCGCGCTCTGTGCCGACCGCGATTCCGATGTGGTAGTAGTTTTTGTAAACGATGTCCTCGCCGTCAATTTCGGCGTTCACGCTTGGGATGTCATGCAAAGCGTGGATACACGCTTTCACAAAAAAGCCCATGAAGCCGAGCTTCACGCCGTGCTTCTTCTCGAACAAATCCTTGTAGCGCTTGCGCACATCCATGATCGTGGTCATGTCCACCTCGTTGAACGTGGTGAGCATGGCGGCGGTGTTCTGCGCTTCCTTGAGCCTGCGGGCGATCGTTTGGCGCAGCTTGGTCATGCGCACGCGCTCTTCCCGCGCCTCGGCGGGAGGCGCATAAGGCGCGCGCGGCGCCTGCGCCGGGGGTGCTTGGACTTTTGCGAAGCTGATGGGGCTTGAGGACGATGCGCCACCTTCGATTATGGCAAGCATATCCCCCTTGGTTACGCGGCCTTCCTTCCCGGAACCGGTGACGGTGGCGGGATCGATGCCGCTTTCCTCAGCGATGCGCCTCACAGAAGGCGCCATCGTTTCAGCGTTAGTCCGGGAGGGGGCGGGTTGTGGCGCGCTGGCTCGCGGCTCAGGAGTTGATGACGCTTGAACGGGTTGCGGCGCGGCGGCAGGCTTCACCTGGATCGGCTTTTCCGCCTGCTTTGCGGCGGCTGCCGCCGCTTGTCCCTCCGCGATCGAACCAAGGATCGCGCCGACGCCGACGGTCTCGCCTTCCTTGACCACAATCTCGGAAATAACGCCGGCAGCGGGCGCGTTGACCTCCAGCGTGACTTTATCCGTTTCGAGTTCAGCCAAGGCCTCGTCAGCCTTGACCGCATCCCCGGCCTTCTTGAACCATTTACCGACTGTGGCTTCCGTTACCGACTCGCCCAGGGTAGGAACGACGATCTCAATGGCCATGCGCAGATCCTTCGCAAGCATCGAAAGGAGGAACCGCAAGGAACTCATCATGCCGCGGTCCAAAATATACGAGAAAAACAAGCTCGGCCGCCAGGAGCGACGGCGCTCACCTAGCCTTGTAACGTCAACGCCTCGTCAAGGAAAGCGTGGAGTTCGGCTGTGTGCTTGCTCATGAGGCCGGCCGCCGTGGAGGCGCACGCGGGTCGCCCGATATAGCGCGGACGCCGCGAGTCGGCGCCGATATGATCAAGCACCCATTCGATGTTCGCTTCGACGAAGGTCCAGGCGCCCTGGTTCTTCGGCTCCTCCTGGCACCAGACGATTTCGGCGTTCGGGAAGCGGCTCAGTTCCTGGATGAGAGCGCGCGCAGGGAATGGATAGAGTTGCTCCACGCGCATGAGATAGATCTCGCCGTTGCGGCGGGTTTCGCGCTCTTCAAAAAGATCATAGTAGACCTTGCCGGAGCAGAGAACCACGCGCTGGATGTCCTCGTCCGGCGCGAGCTTCACCTTCTCGCTGCCGCCGGTCTCGGCGTGATCCCACAGTACGCGATGGAAGGTAGTCTCCGGCCCGAAATCCTCGATGGGAGACACGACCCGCTTATGCCGAAGCATCGACTTCGGCGACATCAGAATCAGGGGCTTGCGGAAGCTCCGATGAAGCTGCCGCCTCAGGATGTGGAAGTAGTTTGCAGGCGTGGTGCAGTTGGCGACCTGCCAGTTGTCTTCCGCCGAAAGCTGCAGATAGCGCTCGAGGCGCGCGGAGGAGTGTTCCGGACCTTGGCCTTCATAGCCGTGCGGCAGAAGCAGGATCAGCCCCGACATGCGCAGCCATTTCCGCTCACCGCTGGCAAGGAACTGATCGATAACGACCTGCGCCCCATTGGCGAAGTCGCCGAACTGCGCCTCCCAAAGCACAAGAGTGTTCGGCTCGGCGAGGCTGTAGCCATATTCAAACCCCAGCACGGCTTCTTCTGAGAGCATCGAGTTGATGACCTCATATCGGGCCTGCGTGTTCGAGAGGTGGTTCAGCGGGATGTACTGCTCTTCGTTCAGCTGATCCGTGAGGACGGAATGCCGTTGCGAGAAGGTGCCGCGTTCGACATCCTGGCCTGAAAGCCGGACAGGGAACTTTTCCTCAAGCAGCGTTCCGAACGCCAGCGCCTCGCCGCTCGCCCAGTCGAGGCCACGCCCTTCCTCAATCATCCTGCGCCGATTGACCAGCATCCGGTCGATCGTCTTGTGCACCGTGAAGCCCTTCGGGACTTCGGTCAGTTTCGTGCCGATGCGTTTCAGCGTCTCGATACTGACGCCCGTATGGCCGCGGCGCGGACCTTCCTCGGCAAGCGTAATGCCCGACCAGCGACCGTCGAGCCAATCCGCCTTGTTGGGCCGGTAGCTTTCCGACGACTCGAACTCGGTTTCTAGCATCTCCCAGAAGCCCGAGCGGAGTTCTTCAGCTTCAGCTTCCTTGACCACACCCTCTTCCGCAAGCCGCTTGGAGTAGATTGAGACAACGCTCGGCAGGCCCCGGATCCGCTTGTACATCAGCGGCTGGGTGAAGGACGGCTCGTCGCCTTCGTTGTGGCCATGCCGCCGGTAGCAGATCATGTCGATGACGACTGGCTTGTGGAAGCGCTGGCGGAATTCGGTAGCCACGCGGGCGCAATAGACCACCGCCTCGGGATCGTCGCCGTTTACGTGGAAGATCGGCGCCTCGATCATGCGGGCAATGTCGGACGGGTAGGGCGAAGAGCGCGAGAAACGCGGCGCGGTGGTGAAACCGATCTGATTATTGACGATGAAGTGGAGCGATCCGCCGGTGCGATGACCCTTCAAGCCGGAAAGGCCGAAGCACTCCGCGACCACGCCCTGGCCCGCGAAGGCCGCGTCGCCATGCAGGAGAAGCGGCAGAACCTCCGATCTGCTTTTGTCATGGCGCTGATCCTGCTTGGCGCGCACTTTGCCGAGCACGACGGGGTCCACGATCTCAAGGTGCGATGGGTTTGCCGTCAGCGACAGATGCACCTGGTTGCCGTCGAACTCGCGGTCGCTGGAGACGCCCAAATGGTATTTGACGTCGCCCGAGCCTTCCACGTCCTCCGGGTTCGCCGAGCCGCCCTTGAACTCATGGAACAGTGCGCGGAAGGGCTTGGCCATCACATTCGTGAGCACGTTCAACCGGCCGCGATGCGGCATGCCGATGACGATTTCCTTCACACCGAGCTGCCCGCCGCGCTTGATGATCTGCTCGAGCCCGGGCACTGCCGATTCCGCCCCTTCAAGCCCGAATCGCTTGGTGCCGGTATATTTTTTGTCAAGGAATCGCTCCACGCTCTCAGCGTGGATAAGCTTTGTCAGGATCGCCTTTTTTCCGAGTACGGTGAACTCGACTTCTTTGTCCGGTCCCTCGATGCGCTCCTGAATCCAGAGCTTCTGCTCGGGCGACGAGATATGCATGAACTCGAAACCGATGGTCCCGCAATAGGTGCGGCGCAGGATTTCGATGATCTGCCGAAGACTTGCAGTCTCGAGGCCGAGAACATTGTCGATATAGATCTGATGATCCAAATCGGCAGGCGTAAACCCGTAGCTTGCCGGATCGAGTTCCGGATGGGGGCGAACCGGCGCAATCCGAAGCGGGTCGAGATTTCCAATGAGATGACCGTTTACCCGGTAAGCCCGGATCAACATCAGCGCGCGAACGGATTCACGGGTGGCCCGAAATGCCTCGTCCCGGCTGATTTCGACGCCTTTTTCCTGCGCCTTGACGCTGATCTTGCGGACAATCTCCTGCTCTTCGCGGCCCCAATCCGCCGCGAATGCGTTCAGGAGATCACCGTCTTCAGACAATTCACTGCTTTTCGGCTTCCATGACGGCCCGGCGGTCTCGGCGAGAACGCGCTCTTTGCGGTCCTTTAAATCTGTGAAAAATGCGCGCCAGTCCGCGGTAACCGAACCGGGGTTCTCCTGAAATCGCTCATAAAGATCTTCGATATAAGCCGCGTTCGCCCCATCAAGAAAAGACGTCCGCAGAAATGCTTCGTTAAGATTTTCCCGTCTCACTGCAATCACCATTCAGGCGCTAAAAGCGGACTACGCCGCGAATGCCCGTCCGCTTTCGCCCGATAAGCGGATCAGCCCTTCATGACTTCAACCAGCGTGCTCCCAAGGGCGGCGGGTGACGTAGAAACCGTGATTCCGGCCGATTTCATGGCCTCGATCTTGTCGCCGGCAGACCCCTTCCCGCCTGCGATGATCGCGCCGGCATGACCCATACGGCGGCCGGGAGGCGCGGTTACGCCCGCGATGAAACCAACCATCGGCTTTTTGCGCCGCGATGATTTGTAGAACGCGGCCGCCTCCTCCTCCGCCGACCCGCCGATCTCACCAATCAGGATGATGGAGTGGGTCTCATCGTCGGCCAAAAGCATTTCCAGAACATCGAGGTGCTCGGTGCCTTTGACCGGATCGCCTCCTATGCCTATGCACGTTGTTTGTCCCAGGCCAACCACGGTCGTCTGATGAACTGCCTCATAAGTAAGCGTGCCGGAGCGCGAAACAATACCGACGCTGCCGCGCTTGTGGATGTGCCCCGGCATGATGCCGATCTTGCACTCGCCCGGCGTTATGACGCCTGGGCAGTTCGGACCGACGAGCCGCGATTTCGATCTGGCGAGCGCGCGTTTCACCTTAACCATGTCCATGACCGGAATGCCCTCCGTGATTGTCACGATGAGCGGGATCTCGGCGTCGATCGCTTCAAGCATCGCGTCGGCGGCGAAGGGCGGCGGCACGTAAATCGCTGTTGCGTTTGCGCCTGTTTTTTCGACCGCCTCCCTGACGGTATCGAAAACGGGGATGCCCAAATGCTTCGATCCGCCTTTACCGGGGGTCACGCCACCGACCATCTTCGTGCCATACGCGATCGCTTGCTCGGTATGGAATGTGCCTTGGGCGCCGGTAAGACCCTGGCAGATCACTTTGGTGTTACTGTCGACGAGGATGGCCATTGGATTGCCTTATCTGATTTTTTTGAAGGTTGATGGAGGCTCGCGGCGTTCGTCACGCCGCCTTTTTGACTTCGAGGACGATCTTCTCGGCCGCATCGGCAAGGTTGTCCGCAGGGATGACCTGAAGACCCGATTTTTTGATGATGTCTTTGCCGAGCTCGACGTTGGTGCCTTCGAGCCTCACCACGAGCGGAACCTTTATGCTAATCTCGCGCGCCGCAGCGATAATGC
>JBAVVQ010000569.1:0-3590 GCA_049697375.1 Rhodomicrobium sp. | reverse complement strand
GTGTGCCACCTGGATCGCACATCCGCATTGCAAGGACTTTGGTCGGGAGATTCTGCTGCTGAATGTAGAGCGGCTGTGCCCCAAAATCGGGCCCGAGTCCGGAAGCGACCCGTCTGAGACGGATGCGGTTCTCTGGCGCGAATGCTTGCGCCGAAGCTGTTTGATTGAGGGTCCGATCTCAGCACCAGGCCGATTCCGGACCTATCCCTTCCTGGCCGGGATGTCTCTTGTTAGGGGTGGAGCGGGAGTGGCGGCCTCACGCCAAATCTGAGCGAGCCTTGTGCCTTTCGCCAATGGCCCTTTCTTCGGCCAACGTCCGAATTCTACGCCAAGATAAGTAAGCCTATGCAGGACTATTTGCAGGAAATGGACGTGCCACGCAGATATGCTGATATCATGTTGCGCACATCAGTCGTGTTGGCCCCTGTTAAGTAGAAATCTAGGAAATTGCCTTCCGTTTCTAGCAATAAGCGCCGTACGTCGCGTCCGATCTGCATGCCCTCAAAGACATTTCCGCCGGGCGAGCGAAGGATGACTGTTTGAAGAAGCGTCATCTGCCGGACAACCGCTCTGAATACTTGAGCGTCCCCTTTTTCAATAACTCCCCTGATGAGTACACTATCCTCAATTTCATCAGGTGGAGGCAGACATCTCGGGCCAATTGCAGAAGTCAGAAGTAAGTCCTTTACCGTCTCTAAAGCCCACGATTAGACTTAGGGACCGGTGCGATTAGCAATGCCAGCCTATCCCTGCCCGGCCTCTAGCATTCGTCGAAGTTATTAAAACACGTTTCTAGAATGGACAATCTTAAGCTTGAGAACATAGCTTCTGCTGCCAGAAGAACATATGGCAAGGAGAAGAAAAGACGTCTTGACCGAGGTCTTGGTGCAATCCATCATTTCTATGGTAGCGGTGGAGACAGCGGGTCCTCTCAAGCCCAAGAAGCCAGGCCGGTGCGCTCGACTCCCAAGACGAAGTTCATGATCGCGCAGCGCAGCCGGCCGCGGCGGCCCGTTTGAAGAAGGTGACGCATAGTTAGCACGGGACAGCCGTTTGCGATTGCGTTTGGTTCATCCCGACCGTGTGCGCATAACCGAAAAACGCCCGCCCCAACTCATCGGTGAGATGGATCAAGCACACCTGGACCCAGTCATTGAAGCTATGCAAGCGTTCGAGCAGATGCTCATCCTTGGCGGCGGTCTCAAGGCCTCCGATCATCTCTTCCACCTGCTCAGCCGCTGCGGCGGCGTGCCGTAGGCCGAAATTTCGGCGCAGAAGCTCGATCATGGCCTGCATTTCACCGAGGCAAAAAGCAATGGAGCGCGGAAGCCGCGCATCGAAGATTAAAAATCGCGCAACGTCTTTCGGATCGATGTGCTGCGGAAAGACGCGCCGGTAGGAATGGTACGCCGAGGCTGCGCGCAACAGGATCGTCCAGAACGTGAAATCCCTGCCCAACATCACGCCTGTTTCCTGCTGCGCAAAGCGCACGTCGAGCAACCTGCTTGTCTGATCTGCGCGCTCTCCGCGCGTTCAAAATAGCGCCCCATCCAGAAGACGCTTTCGGCGTAACGGGAAAGGAGACTGCTCACATCAATCCTCCCTTAGAACCCAGGTATCTTTCGTGCCGCCACCCTGGCTCGAATTCACCACGATCGAACCCCGCCGCAGCGCTACACGCGTAAGGCCCCCGGGCAAGAGCCAGGTTTCCGCGCCCGTGATGGCGTAAGCCCGCAAATCTACGTGGCGCGGCTCCACACCGTCATTGGTCAGCGTCGGGCATACCGAAAGGTCGATCATTGGCTGGCTGACGTAGTTCGATGGGTTCGCTTTCAGCTGATCGCGGCAAAGGTCGAGCTCGGCTTTCGTCGCTTTAGGACCCACGCATATGCCATAGCCGCCGGACTCGCCGACAGGCTTCACCACAAGCTTGTCGAGATTATTGAGCGTGTAGGACAGCCCTTCCGGCTCGCGGCAGATGTGTGTTTGAACGTTGGGCAGGATCGGTTCCTCATCCAGGTAATACCGAATAATGCGAGGCAGATATGCATAAACTGCCTTGTCGTCGCAAACGCCCGTGCCAATGGCGTTGGCGAGAGTCACGGTCCCCTTCCTTACCGCACGCATAAGCCCTTTCACGCCGAGGACGCTGTCTGGCCTGAAAACCTCAGGATCGAGGGAATCATCATTCAGCCTCCTGTAGATGACATGGACTGGCCTTGGGCCGGACACCGTCTTCATGAACACCTTGTTGTCATCCACAAAAAGGTCCCGGCCTTCGACGAGGGGAATGCCAATTTCGCGCGCCAGGAAAACGTGCTCGAAATAAGCCGAATTGAACACTCCGGGCGACAAAAGAACGATCTGGGCATCTGCGGCGGTGAGCGGCGCGATCTCCATGAGCTTGTTTCCAAGCTGCGCGCCGTAATTCGATACGCTCTCAATGACGAAGCCATGCATGAGGTCAGGAAAAGCGCGCTGCATCAAATGGCGATTCTCGACGACATAAGACACGCCTGAGGGTGTCCGCGCATTGTCCTCAAGTACATAGAAATCACCCTTTGGATCGCGGATGATGTCAGTTCCGGCGATGTGCACATAAGTTCCAGAAGGCGGATCATAGCCAATCATCTCGGAGCGGTAATTTGGATTTCCAAGCACGAGATCGGCTGGGACCACGCCGTCCTTTAGAATTTTGCGCTCGTGATAGACGTCCCAGAGCAATAGATTGAGTGCCTTGACGCGCTGATTGATGCCGCGGTCGAGTTTCCGCCAGTCGGAGGCTGTCACGACCCGGGGGATGACATCGAAAGGCAAGATGCGGTCTATGGCCGTCCTGTCGCTATAAATGGTAAAGGTAATCCCGAGGGTCATAAGCTCGCGTTCTGCGTCCAGTGCGCGTTCGCGAAGCTGCCCGATCTTAAGTTGCTGAAGATGGAGCCAGAGCGCCGTGGGGTGGCGGCTGCGGTCGCCGGGGAAGCCTGTCAACTCGCAATAACATGACCCGGGATTGTATCTGTCGAGAGGCGCTACAGTTGCCGGATTCTTGAAAGCTGTTATCGTGGCCATGCTGCAGCCCTCGAGTTGATGAACAAAAAACCTTACAATCCAAACTAGAAAAGTCTAGCATAGCAACCTACTCTCTCCTAGAATAGAAATATATGCCTAAATATTGGGCAGTTTACAGGCTGCTGTGCACATGTTTTAAGCAAATATTGACAGACGCTAATCTTAGCAAATGCTAATCCCCGGGCGATAGCGTCAAGTCCGGCAAGGCGGAGCCGCGGCTCAAACGCTGGGATGTTCCGCGGCGCAAATCTCGGGGGCCATATGCGGGGGGAATTGGACTTCGGTGCCGCACGTAAAAATCATGCCGTCGGCATCGCCATGAGGATTCAACACAAATTGATGCACGGTGCCTGTGGTAACAGGCAAATAGCTTGGATCTAGCCAATGCATAGCATCCTCCTCTGGCGCAAAGTTCAGCTGACCTCGTCCGTCCAGACCTTGAAACTGACCAGCGTATTGGGCCCGAAGGTGTGGGTGATCGGCACGTCGGCAGCGTCGCGGCCCTGAGCGATCAGCACGCG
>JBAVVQ010000568.1:0-6166 GCA_049697375.1 Rhodomicrobium sp. | reverse complement strand
CCCTTCTCGATGCGTCGCCATTGCGCATCGCTTAATCCCCGCCGAATCAAGATCGCCCTCCCTCAGTTGCGATCTTGAATCACATCCGCGAGTCCGTGAGAATCCCTTAAATGTCAACACTGCCTAGACTAACAGGCTGCTGAAAAAGCATGAAATCTTGGCTTCATCCTTCGACAGGCTCAGGATAAGGTCGCGTGTTTTCCCTCACGGTGAACCTGTCCAACCATGAGCTTGTCGCAGTGCGGCATCGCGGGAGAATGTCAACTTTTGGTTGTGTTTGCAAGCGACTCACTCTCATATTACCCTGTTTGCAATCAGCCCAGAAAGCAGACGTGGAGCCGTGAACTGATTCAATTGGTTCACGGCTCATCCCGACCGTGCCCGTTCCCTCGCAACCGGCCTAGATCTCGCCGCCGGGACAGTCTCCGGGCAGAGCTCTCTCGTCCAACTTTGTTACATTCCCGAGATGGACAGACCTTACGAATTCCATCAGCGTCCCCCACGACACAGTCGAGTCCGCGCCAGATTTGAGAAAGCCCCTTGGGCCGCGAATTCCTCCCGCGGCCCTTTTTTTGCCCCGACACCAAGCAATCCCTCGCCTTTGCCGCGCCCGGCAAACACAGAATAGGCGGCCGCCAAGGATTGGAAATGTGAGCCTCGCTGGCTATCTCCTTTCATCAAGGAAAGTATCTCGATTTCCCTGGCCAAAATCTTTTTCCCCAGCCTTCAAAGGCGGCTGTCATGGACGGACTGAAGTTAATCCGTTTTCTTTGTATCTTTCTGTTGCTGGCGCCTCTTGCTGCGCGCGCCGAAGATGCGCCGTCCAAGCCGCACACAGCGCAAGCAAAGTCGACTGGAGGCGATCCTACCTCCCACCTGCCCGCGGATAGCGTAACCCAACACACCATCGCGCTCGGAGACCGTCAGCTCACCTATAAAGCAACGGCTGGCGCCCTGCCGCTCTTCGCGAAGGGAGCGGCCGCGGCAAAGATCTTTTACGTGTCCTATGCGCTGGACAACGTTCCGGCTCGGCCCGTGACGTTCGCTTTCAATGGCGGCCCGGGCGCCTCGGCCGCCTTCCTGCACATGGCCGCTCTGGGGCCGCGCGTGGTTCCTTTCAAAGAAAACGGCGCGGAGCCCGTGTCGCCGGTGCAGCTCGCGGACAATGCCGACAGCTGGCTGGCCTTCACGGATTTGGTCTTCGTCGATCCGGTCGGCACGGGATACAGCCGCGCAACGACTGGCGGTGAAGACGCCGAGCACGCATTTTGGGGCGTCGACAAGGATGCGGATTCCATTGCCGAGTTCGTGAACCTTTATCTCGCGCGCAACGGCCGCGAACTTGCCCCGGTCTATCTGGCCGGCGAAAGCTATGGCGGATTTCGCGCCGCCCTTCTTTCTGACCGGCTCCTGGCGAAGGGGGTTCAGGTGAAAGGCGCGATCATGATCTCGCCCGCACTTGAGTTCTCCATGCTGCGCGACGGCCAGCTAACGCTCTTGCCGCTTACGTTCGCGCTACCCTCGCTGACGGCGGCGCATATCGAAATGCGCGATGGCTCGAAAGCGCCGCTCGATGCCGTTCGTGAAGCCGAGACCTATGCGCGTACGCGCTATCTGGTTCATATGGCGGAGGGCCTGAAGCGTGACGATGCCGTTGTTGCGAAGCTGGCCGAGTTCACGGGGCTCGACGCGAGCATCATCGCCAAGCATCACGGCCGCGTTTCGGCATCGCTCTTCATCCGTGAGTACGAAAAGCGCGAGAACCGCGCGCTCAGCCGTTACGATGCCACGGTGAGCGTTCCGGCGCCGCAGCCGGAAGACAATGGGCATTTCGATCCCATTCTTGACGGCGCGATTACAGCGTTGAGACCGGCAGTCGTGAATTACCTGAGGCAAGAACTCGGCTTCCGCACCGATCTCGAATACCGGCTGCTTAACCGGGAAACCGGGGGCCACTGGGACTTCGGAACAAAGCCCAGCCGGCAAGGCTATGCAGGGTCGCTGGACGAGTTGGAAAAGGCGCGCATTCGCAACGGTCAGCTCAAGATCTTTATTGCGCATGGCTACACGGATCTCGTGACGCCTTACGCCATGTCGCAATATCTGGCCAGCCAGATGAAACCCATCGAGGGGGCGGCGGCGATCGACGTTCGAGTTTATCGCGGCGGCCATATGATGTACCTGCGCCCGGCCTCCCGCGCCGAGCTTAGCCGCGATGCTCGCGGTTTATACGAGGCTGCGACGCCTCAATAGAGGCAAGTTGGAACGGGCGAGATTTACCTGGTTTTCCTTCCAAAGGAGGAAGACTCATGAAGAAAACACTTGCCTACGCAACAGCCTTGCTTCTGGCCTTCGGGTCCACGGCTTATGCCCAGGGCGGTGGCGGAGGAGCAGCTGGAGGAGCGGGCGCCGGTGGGGCGGAACGTCTGGAGGCTCGATGGGCGGCGCGGGTAGTAAAAGCGGCGCCGGACCAACCGGCGTACAATCCGACACAAGACTTCCCCACGCGCCGAATTCCATAACCGCTAGAAACCGGGCGGGAAACAACTCCCCCTTGCCCGGTCAGCCAGGCAATCCCCAGACCGGACCCATCAGGCGATAAGCAGAATTGCCAGGCAGGCGGCGCATCTCCGGGGCGGGGAGCGCGCCGCTGCCTGGGGAACCTAACGGCGGCGTCGCAGTTTGTTACTTATGACCAAACAGATGATCGCCGGCGTCGCCGCTCCCTAGCGCCTGCGCTTTGCATTGCGGGCGCGGCCGCTGGCGACGCCCTTCTCGTCCGGCAAGCCTAATGATCAGGCCAAAGATCGACCAGACCAGCGCGGCTGTCGCGCTTCACTATAATGAGCTCGATCCCTTCTACCGGGAAATCTGGGGAGACCACGTCCACCATGGTTATTGGCAGACGGGCAAGGAAACCAGCACGGAAGCGGCGGATGCGCTCGCAGAGCTGGTGGCTGAACGGCTCGATCTGAAGCCCGGAATGTCCGTCTGCGATATCGGCTGCGGCTATGGTGAAACGGCGAGGCTGTTTTCGTCTCGATATGGGGTCTTTCTCGAAGGCGTGACAATCTCCGAAAGCCAGTTCCGCGTCGCGACAGCCCGGCGGGCGCCCGGGGTTTCGATTCGTCTTTGCGACTGGCTGCAGAACGGCTTCCCGGATCGTCACTTCGACAGCGCCTGCGCCATCGAAAGCTCCGAGCATATCGGCGACAAGCAGAGGTTTTTCTCTGAAGCCTTTCGTGTGCTTCGCCTGGGCGGCCGTCTCGTTGTTTGCGCATGGCTGGCGAAAGCAGGCGCTTCGGCTCTCGAGCGGCGGCTTCTCTTGGAGCCGATCTGCCGTTACGGCCGCTTGCCCGGTATGGGAACGGAGCAGGATTATCAAACGCTGGCGGAGAGCGCCGGTTTCGACGTGCTCGCCGCCGAGGACATCAGCGCCAATGTGCGGCGCACCTGGGCTATCTGCATCAAAAGGTCGGCCTCCAAGATATTCGGCGACCGGCGCTACCGCGAGTTTCTGTTTGGGCGAGGCGCTCAGAACAAGGTCTTCGCGCTCACGCTCTTCTTGACGCTGGCGGCCTATGGCGCCGGCGCAATGCGCTATTGCGTCTTCACGTTCGAGAAGCCCCGTTCATAGTGCAGGACGGCAAGCATTCACGTGACCTCATGGGCATGCGTGACTAAGATTGCTCGTCTCTAAGCATTCGAGTTCTTAGCCATGCTCCGACCAAAGCGCCGCATCTGGAAACGCAGCTTTTTAGCGGCTGGCCTGCTTCTGGCCATCCCCATAGCGGGAACGGCTTTTGTGTTCGAGCGCGCAATGCCCGGCTACAGTGGCGCCGCCGCCCTGCCCGGCCTTTCGGCCGAGGCTCGCGTTTACCGCGATCGCTGGGGCGTTCCGCATATCTTCGCCGCCAACAAGAACGACGCCGCCCGCGCTCTCGGCTACATCCACGCCAGCGAACGGCTGTTTCAAATGGAGATGCAGCGGCGCGCAGGGCAGGGGCGCCTGTCGGAAATGGCCGGGCCCGGTATGCTGGGAACGGACAAATATATTCGCACGCTCGGGCTTTACCGCCTTTCGCAAAGCAGCTTCGCCGCGCTGTCGCCGGAGGTCCAGTCTCATCTGCAGGCTTATGCCGATGGGGTCAATGCGTGGCTCGCTACGCATGAAAGCCGCCTGCCGCCTGAGTTCCTTCTTATGGGCGCCGTCCCGGAGCGTTGGACGCCTGCGGACTCGGTCGTATGGGGCAAATTGATGGCCTTGCGGCTGAGCTTCAATTACCGGCTCGAAATGCTGCGCGCGCGCCTCGCGAAGCACATGACAAAGGAGCGGATGGAGGCGCTGTTTCCGGATATGCCGAGCCCCATTACGATACAGCCGGAGAGAAATCCCTCCCTGATTAGCGGTGACGGCGCGAAGAAGGCGTCCTTAAGATCGGACAATCGGGTCGCCTCTCGCACTCTTGGCGATGACGCCGTTTACACAGCAAGTCGAGCTTCCAGGCCCGAAGACCTTCTCGACTCTTTGCTTGGCCTCAACGGCGCCGCATCCAACGAGTGGGTCGTCAGCGGGCAGCGCACCGCAACCGGGAAGCCTATTCTCGCAAACGATCCGCATCTCGGCCTGGAGGCTCCGATCCTCTGGTATCTTGCGCGCATCGTCACACCGGACATGACCCTGAAAGGCGCGACCGTGCCGGGCCTCCCGGCGGTCCTGCTCGGCCAGAACGACAACATCGCCTGGGGGCTCACCACCACCAACAGCGATGTGCAGGATCTTTTCGTTGAGACTGTCGATCCGAAAGACCCGGGACGCTACCTGACCCCGGACGGGTCCGCGGCCTTCGAGGCAAGGCAGGAAATCATCCACGTCAAAGGCGAGCCGGAGGTCACCATGACCGTCCGAGCGACACGGCATGGGCCGGTCATGTCGGACATCGACGGGGAGATGATGACGCTTGCGGGACCCGGCAAGGTGATGGCGCTGGCCTTCACCGGCCTCGGCGCGGCTGACACGACGTCGGAGGCGTTCTGGCTGCTGAATCAGGCTCGCGGCCAGGACGATGTCCTTCACGCTTTGAAACTGTACCAGTCTCCGCCCCAGAACATCGTCTATGCGGATCGCGAGGGCCATATAGGCTTTATCAATCCCGGCCTTTTGCCGATCCGCAAAGCGGGCGATGGGCGCATGCCCGCCGATGGCGCGTCAGGCGCGTTCGACTGGACCGGCATGGCCTCTTTCGATCAGATGCCGCAGGTCCGCGACCCCAAAGCCGGCTTCATTCTCAACGCCAACAGCGCCGTCGTCCCGCGGAACTTCTCGCCAAGCCTCGGATCGGATTGGGGAGAGCCGTTCCGCGCCCGACGAATTCAGGACTTCATGAACGAAGATGGTCCGCACACGCTCGACATTTCGGCGCGGATGCAGGCCGACCACCTGTCGCTCGCGGCGAAGGATTTGCTGCCTGCGCTGCTCGCCGTAGCGCCCGCGACGCCGCAGGCGAAGGAAGCGCTGGCCCTGCTCCAGAACTGGGACGGGGTGATGGATAAGGACCGGGCCGAGCCTCTGATTTTCGAGGCGTGGCTGTCCGAGATGCATCGCTTGTTGCTGGCCGGGAAGACAGGCGACCCGCTGGGCGAGAAAGGGCCTTTCGCTGCTGCTTCTATCGAATTTATCTTGGCCAATCGCGGCGCGGAATGGTGCGGCAAAGACGATGCCGATTGCGCGAAACTGAAAACCGAGGCCTTGAAACAGGCTTTGGCGATGGCGACCAAGCGACAGGGACCGAACATGAAGGCTTGGCGCTGGGGGCGGGAAAACGTGGCGCTGCTCCGCCACAAATTCTACAGCCGCATTCCGCTGCTCGACCGCCTGTCCGATCTCAGCGTCGAGAGCAGCGGCGACTTCTATACGCTCGACCGGGGAGGCGGCGCCGATAACGATGCCGATCATCCGTTCGCCCGCACGCACGGCACGGGCTATCGTGGCGTCTATGACCTCGCCAATCCGGACGCCTCGCGGTTCATCATGGCCACGGGCGAGTCCGGCCATATCTTCTCGCGCCACTATGGAGACATGACGCCGTTGTGGAATGAAGGGCGCAGCATCACGCTGGCGGGCGCCGAGGATGAACTGAAAAGGCAAGGGTCGGAGGAACTGATC
>JBAVVQ010000567.1:0-3498 GCA_049697375.1 Rhodomicrobium sp. | reverse complement strand
TGGTGCTCTCGATTGGCGGCGTCACCGCGGTGATGGGTGTGCTCTATGCGCTGATGCAGCACGATCTCAAGCGGCTGCTCGCCTACCACACGGTGGAGAACATCGGGATTATCTTCATCGGGCTCGGCTTGTCGCTCGCCTTCAAGGCGCATGGCATGGCGTTCGCGGCCGCGCTCGCGCTCACCGCCGCGCTCCTCCACGTGTTCAATCATTCCGTGTTCAAGAGCCTCCTGTTCTTCGGCAGCGGCGCGGTGCTGACTGCGACCGGCGAGCGTGACATGGAGCATCTGGGCGGCCTCATCCACCGCATGCCTCAGACCGCGTTCGCGTTCCTGGTCGGCTGTGTCGCCATTTCGGCGCTGCCGCCGCTTAACGGCTTTGTATCCGAGTGGCTGACGTTCCAGGCGATCCTGCTGAGCCCGCAATTGCCCTCCTGGGGCTTGAAGTTGCTGGTGCCGGCGGTCGGCGCGCTGCTGGCGCTGTCGGCTGCGCTCGCCGCCGCGTGTTTCGTGAAGGCGTTCGGCGTAACCTTTCTCGGTCGGCCTCGCACGCCGGCTGCTCTGCGCGGGCATGAAACCGACCGGTTCTCGCTCGCCGCGATGTTCTCCCTGGCCGCGCTCTGCCTCGTCGCCGGAATTCTGCCCGGCCTGTTTATCGATGCGCTGGCGCCGGCGGTCAAAGGGCTGGCGGGCGAGAGCATGCCGTTCCAGGCGGGCGTCGAATGGCTCTCCATCGTGCCGATCGCCGAAAGCCGCAGCTCCTATAATGGTCTGCTCGTCTTCGTGTTCATGATCATCTCAAGCGCGTTGGCCGCGTTCGCGATTCACCGTCTTGCTTCCGACAAAACGCGCCGCGCCCCAGCTTGGGATTGCGGCTATCCCGACGCGAGTCCGGCGACGCAGTACACCGCCTCCAGCTTCGCGCAACCGATCCGCCGCGTATTCGGCGCCGTCGTGTTCCGTGCACGCGAAGCCGTCGAGATGCCGCCGCCTGGCGATGTGCGGCCGGCGCGCATCACGGTCGAGTTGCATGACCTCATCTGGGAGACGCTCTACGCGCCGATCGCCGGTGGCGTCGCCTCTGCGAGCGAGCGGCTCAATCGCCTGCAATTCCTGACAATCCGCCAGTATCTAAGTCTCGTCTTCGCCGCGGTCATTCTCTTGCTTCTGGTGCTCGCGATATGGCCATGATCTTCGATACCGCCGTCCAAGGCGCGCAGATGATTTTAGTGCTGCTGCTCTCGCCGCTGCTCACCGGCTTCGTGCGCAAGGTGAAAGCACGATTGTTGCTCCGCCAGGGTCCGCCGCTCATCCAACCCTATCGCGACCTGGTGCGGCTCATGCACAAGGAGGTCGTGCTCGCGGAGAACGCCTCATGGTTGTTTCGCGCGATTCCCTATATCATCTTCGCCGGCGTCTGGGTGGCGGCGGCGCTGGTGCCGACCTTCCGCGCCGGCCTCCTCTTTAGCTGGACGGCGGACCTCATCGCAATCATCGCGCTGCTTGGCAGCGCGCGGTTCTTTCTCGCGCTCGCCGGGCTTGACGCCGGAACCGCCTTCGGCGGCATCGGCTCGAGCCGCGAGGTGATGATCGCCTCGCTGGCGGAGCCGGCGATGCTGATGATCGTGTTTGCGGTGGCGCTGATCGCGGGCTCAACTCAACTCTCGAACATGGCCGCATACATGATTTCGCCAGAGGTGGGATTGCGGGTCTCGCTGGGCTTGGCTCTGATTTCCCTGATCATGGTGGCGATTGCGGAGAATGCGCGATTACCGGTCGATAATCCAGCGACGCACCTCGAACTCACCATGGTGCATGAGGCGATGGTGCTGGAGTATTCCGGCCGCCATCTCGCGCTGATCGACCTTTCCGCGTCGCTCAAGCTGCTTCTCTACGTTTCACTCATCGCATGCCTGTTCGCGCCCTGGGGCCTCGCCCCTCAGGGCGCCGGATCGCAAGCGCTGGCGATTGGAGTCGTCGCCTACGTCGCCAAGCTCGCGGTCGGCGGATTGCTGCTGGCTGTGTTCGAGACCGCCATTGCGAAGATGCGAGTGTTTCGGGTTCCTGAATTTCTTGGGGCGGCGCTGATGCTCGGCCTTTTGGCGACCCTTCTTCTGTTCGTCTCGCGGAGCCGGTAGATGCACAATCTGGCTTTCGACATCGCTCACATGCTGGCAGGCTCGCTGGTGCTGTTGAGCTTCATGCAGCTTTATCAGGACCGGCTCTACGCGCTCCTCAACATTTACGCGCTCCACGCGCTGGTGCTGGCGCTCGCCGTCGCGTGGCAAGCCTTGATCCAGAACGCGCCCCATCTTTATGTCACCGCGTTAATCGCGCTCGTTTTCAAAGCGATCATCATCCCGGTCGTGCTGCATCAAATGATCGTACGGTTGGGCATCCACCGGGAGATCGAAAAAGTGGTCGGCGTCGGCACCGCGATGCTGTTCGGCATGGGGCTCGTCGCCTTGTCGATGGTGGTGATGCTTCGGGCTGCGCACGAGGCCGATCCGCTCGCGCGCGAAGACCTCGCCTTCGCGCTCGCGGTGGTGTTGCTCGGGCTGTTGATGATGGTGACCCGGCGCAATGTCGTCAGTCAGGTCGTCGGCTTCATGTCGCTCGAGAACGGGCTTGTGCTGGCCGCGACCGGGGCCAAGGGCATGCCGCTCGTCGTCGAGATCAGCGTCGCCTTTTCAATTCTCATCGCCTTCATCGTCATCGGCATCTTCCTGTTCCGCATCCGCGAGCGCTTCGATACCGTGGACGTGCAAGCGCTCGACCGTTTCAGAGAACGAAGATGATGGCCTCTTTCGATGCGGTAATCGCCGTCCTCGTCACGCCCGCCCTGACGGCGGTCGTGCTCGCGATCCTCCCGGGCTCCTGGCTCGCCGCTCGGCTTAACGCTTTGGCGGCGCTGGTGACTTTCCTCGCGGCGGCGTCGCTTATGTTCGCGAGGCCGCAGCCGGGTCCCTATCTGCTCGTCGACGATCTCAACACCGTCTTCATCGTGCTGACTACGTTCGTCGGTTTCACCACCAGCGTGTTCAGCGCGAGCTACATCAGCCACGAGATCGAAATCGGCCGGCTGACGCCGAGGTTCCTGCGCTTCTACCATGCCATGTATCAGGTGCTGATGTTCGCGATGAACCTCGCGCTCGTCGCCAATAATATCGGCGTGTTGTGGGTGGCGATCGAGATCGCCACGCTGACAACCGTGCTCATGGTCGGCATCTACCGCACCCACGAGGCGATTGAGGCGGCGTGGAAATACTTCATCCTGGGCAGCGTCGGCATCGCGCTCGCGCTGTTCGGCACGATCCTCGTTTACATGGCGGCGCGGCCGGTGATCAGCGAGGGCCTTGACGCCATGGCGTGGACCAAGCTGGTCGAGCACGCGGGCGCGTTCGACCCGGCGCTCCTCAACATCGCCTTCGTGTTCCTGCTGCTCGGCTACGGCACGAAGGTCGGACTTGCGCCGTTGCACGCGTGGCTCCCAGACGCC
>JBAVVQ010000566.1:0-2306 GCA_049697375.1 Rhodomicrobium sp. | reverse complement strand
GTCCGGAGGCGTCTGTGAACTCTTTTGTGGGCTTCGTCACCATGGAATACCCATTGTAATCCAGCCAATCGATGAGGGGGCGGATCGAGGAGTATTCCTGTTCTTCGGCGAGCGCCGTATAATAGAGCGCTCTCAATAAAAGGCCTTTATTTCTGAAAAGATTCAGAAGACGCTTATAGTCGATATCAAAGCCCAAAGCTTTAGCTGTGGCATAAAGATTTGCCCCGTCGATGAAAAGGGCAATCCGCTCAGTTGCGTAGAAATTCATTCGGTTACCTTGGCTGCAAACTTCGGAGTTGTTGCTTCTATCTATTTGGCTAAAAACGGCCCACAATCCCGAATCATGCCAAAAATATAGCGATGAGCACTAGAATACCAAAACATCGTGAATGATATCAAGGTGGCATGATCATTCTTGCGCTCGGCTCAAATCTAGATGGTGTTTTCGGAACGCCATATCAATCTATAAGTAGAGCTCTGAACGAGCTAACAGCGTCAGGCATTAAAATCAAAGACGCGTCGAGGTTGTACCGTACACGCGCGTGTAGCCGCCATCCTCAGCCCGACTTCTTAAATGCCATCGCCACGGCTCATACGCCATTGCCCGCTCACACTCTATTGGAAATCTTGAAGCGGATTGAGGCGCAAGCGGGGCGGCGCGAATTAAAAGAAGCGCACCAGTGGAAACCAAGGCCGCTCGACTTGGATATTGTGAGCTATAAGGGGGTTATCCACAACTGGAAGATGCAAAAGCCGCTCGAAGGCAAGCGCGTCGTACTGCCGCACGCGAGAGCTCATGAGCGCGCATTTGTCTTGCGGCCGCTTTCGGAAATCGCCCCCTTCTGGCATCACCCCGTCTTTGGCTTGACAGCAGCCGAATTGTTGAAGCGCCCTTCTGTTCGCCAAACAGGTAAGATCCTGAGCGCAGACGAATTTCCACGATAATTTTCATCTTTGAGCTTGCCATAACTTTGCCGTGAAGCTCTTCTCAAAAAGAGCGAGCGTTCCCTTTTTTTATTATCACCAGGCTTTGCAAGGCGGCTATGCCGAAACTGGCTCCAAAAACACAGCGCGCGCGCCGCGGGCACATCCTCGACGCGGCTGAGCGCTGCTTTATCGCGAAGGGCTTTCATCACGCGACGATGGACGACATCTGCCGCGAGGCGCAGGTGAGCTCGGGCGCCCTTTATACCTACTTCGTCTCAAAGGAGGCGTTGATCATCGGCCTGTGCGAGCGGGAGAAAGATCGCTTTGGCAAGGACTTGGCCAAGATGACCGAGGCGACCGATTTCCTTGCCGCGCTCCGATGCATGACAGATCACTATTGCTGTAACGAGCCCATCGAAAAGGTCCTCCTTCACGTCGAGATCGGCGCGGAAGCGGGCCGGAATGCGCTGATCGGAAACACGGTGCGCGCCATCGACAAGGCGGTGAGCGAAAGCTTCATTCATCTTCTGGAACGGGAGAGAGATCAGGGCCGGATCAAGCCAAAGGCGCCGATCGAGATCATCGTGCGAGCGATGTGCGCGCTCGGAGACGGGCTTTTCCTCCGCCGCAGTCTCGATCCGCACTTCGATCCAAGGTCGGTTATCCCGGCGATGATGACCATGATAGAGGCGCTTCTTGCGCCTGTCCCTCTCGCGAGTCCGGCTGAAAAGAACAGGAAGGCCTGATTGATCATGCTTCGAAACCGGAAACCATTGCCGATGCGCTCAGCCTGCCTGTTCGCCCTGGCGCTGATGGCTTGCCTTCCTGGCGCCGCTGCTTTCGCCGAGGAGGCCGTCCCGACGGCCGCCAAACTCGCGCAGAAGACGAAGTCTCCGGCCGTGACCGTGATGGAAGCCAAGAAAATATCTTTTGTGGATAATGTCTTGGTAACCGGGTCGCTCGTGCCGCGCGAGGAAGTTCTGGTCGGCCCCGAGATCGACGGATACCGGCTGACGGAGCTTCTGGCCGAGGAAGGGGATCAGGTCAAAAAGGGGCAAGTGCTGGCCCGGCTGTCGCGCGAAATTCTGGAGGCGCAGCTTGCCCAGAACTCTGCTTCGATTGCAAAAACCCAGGCCGCGATCGACCAGGTTCGCAATCAGATCATGGAGAGTGAAGCGACTCTGCGCCAGGTTGAGGATGCGTACAAACGCGTGAAGCCCTTGCGCGAGTCCGGCGTGGCGAGTCAGGCGACCTTCGATGAGAGGGAAGCAGCTTTTCGCACGGCGACGGCGAGGCTTGCGGCTCAGAAGGAGGGCTTAAAACTTGCGGAAGCCGAGCAGGCCCTGATGCGCGCGCAGCGCCAGGAGCTTGAGATCAAG
>JBAVVQ010000565.1:0-5313 GCA_049697375.1 Rhodomicrobium sp. | reverse complement strand
GCCTACGGCCGCACGATCATCGCTCGCTCTTTCCCGATCGGCATCGACGTGGACGATTTCGCGGCGGCGGCGCGCACGCCCGAAGCCGCATCGCAAATCGAGAGGCTCAATCGCCGGACTATCGTGCGCTCCCACATCATCGGCGTCGACCGCCTAGACTACACGAAAGGCTTACCGGAGCGCTTCAAAGCGTTTCGAAAGCTGCTGGAGTTGCATCCCGAGCACGGGAAAACGGTGACCCTGATGCAGATCGCCCCTCCAACGCGGATCGAGGTGGAGGCTTATGCCAACATTCGCACCGAGCTTGAGGGGCTGTCCGGGTCCATCAACGGCGAGTTCGGCGACTTCGACTGGACGCCCGTGCGGTATGTTCACCGCTCCATGTCGCGGGACACGCTTGCCGCGCTTTTCAGAGGCAGCGAAGCCGGGCTTGTCACTCCGCTGCGCGACGGCATGAATCTTGTGGCGAAGGAATATATCGCGGCGCAAAATGAGGAAGATCCGGGCGTTCTTATTTTGTCGAAGTTTGCCGGGGCGGCGGAAGAACTCGAAGAGGCGCTGATCGTGAACCCTTACAACATCGACGATATGGCTAATGCCATGCAGATCGCGCTGCGAATGCCGATCGAAGAGCGCAAAGAGCGGCACGCGGCCCTGTTGCAGCGGATCAAAACCCACGATGTCGCCTTCTGGCGGAGGAGCTTCCTCGATGTCCTGAACTCGCGCGTACCCGAGGCCGTATCGTGAGGTGGCGTCTTATTGCCGATGTCGGCGGCACGAATGTCCGGTTCGCGCGTGTTATCGACGAAGAAAATGTTGTTGACCGCTGTTCCTACCTCGTTTCCAGGTTCGGAAGTTTTCTGGATGCGCTTCGTGCTTATGCCGAAGAGACGGATGGCGGCTTATCCGGATGCTCGGGAGCCGCAATTGGAGCGGCTGGGCCGGTCGCCGTGGGAGCGGCGCACCTTACAAATATCGCGTGGTTCATTCAAGAAGCCGAAGTGGCCGACGAGATCGGCGCTCCGTGTATGCTCGTGAACGATGTCGAGGCTGCCGCCTATTGCATTCCCGGGTTGGCAAGCAGTGAGTTTCGCGTGATCGGCGACGTTGCCCCTAAGCTTGGGACCGCGCATAGGCTTCTGGCCGCGAACATCGGTACGGGATTTGGGGCCGCGACCCTTGTCAGGACGCCTAGCGGCTGGCTCTCCTCCCCAAGCGAAGCTGGACATATGTCGCTCCGTCTTCCGGAGGGCGCCGAAGCAAGTTTGCGGCCCCGTTTCAAATCGGTGGAGCATGTCCTGTCTGGACGCGGACTTTCAAACCTCCATAGCGCGCTTGCAAAAGACGAGGCCGTCCTCGACGCGGCAGATATTTGCAGCCATGCGACCTCGGACCCAAAGTGCTCGGCTACGCTAGACTTTTTCACGCAAATTGCCGGGGATGTCCTCGGCAATCTCGCCCTGGCCGTCACCGCGTGGGATGGCGTATTTCTTTTCGGCAGCGTCGCGAAAGGCTTTACCCGCGTCGCTGACCACGCCCAATTCCGCGAGGCCTTCGAAGATAAGGGGGCCATGAGCGAATGGATGAAGCGCATTCCAGTCGTCCTTGTTGAGAAGCAGGACGCCGCAATGTTCGGGCTCGCCGCACTCCCGATCAGGCCGCTGCCTTGATTTGATACGAGCCACTTGGATGCTGTGATTAAAGAGGCGGCTCAGCCATTTTGCTGCAAAAAGGCGCCCTATTGCCTTGATGGGGACACGACCTTGGCCCAAGGCTCCCACATTTCTCAGCCGATTGAGGGAGTGCGGCTTCCATGTCAGAAACTCTGGCCCCCGTTTCAGACACACGGGCAGCCTATAGCCCGGCGGCCCACAATGCGGCGCGGGTTTCAAGGATCCGGCTCTTCATCCGAGCGCTCGGCGTCTCTTTTTTCAGTATTCTCAGCATTTGCATTGCATTCTATGCATTCTACGAACTTCCGCAGGCGCAGGACCTGCTGTTCGACGCGCGCCCATATCGGATACAGGAGGCGATTTATTGGGCCGGCTTCTACGCCATCGGAATTTTTATTTGGGCGTTACCGCTCGTTTTCTCTGCGCGTCTGCTTTTGCTGCAGAATTTCGACGTCATCGGCATAGATACGGAAGAACGGTTCAAATTCTATATCTTCCGGTTTCCCAGCTTCTTTGTCGTCCTTGCCTTCGCAGCGGTTCTCGTCGGCGTTATCGCTGCCGCGGACAATCTGCCGGTGCCGCTGCAGAATGGCGGAAACAAATACGAAGCTCCCATCAGGAGCCTTGTGGAGACGCATCTGATTACGCTGCTCATAGCGACAGCTGCCGTTCTCGTGCTCGTTGTGCTCCGCGGCTTGTTCCTTCGAGGCTACGGCCGATCGATGAAACGTCTTGAGGATTCAGATCCAAAAGGTTTCAAGAAATCCCTGATCCAAATCGAAAAGCTAACGAGGAGGTCCGACCGGAAACTCGATGAGCTTGATCTCCACCTTACGGCTTTGAAGCCTGAGTTTTTGAGCACGGACACCTGGGTCGCCGCTCAGCGTGTCAAGGAATTCATGTGGCGGTATATGGTTCGCCTCACCTGGTTTCTTCTCATCCTCGTGGCGATCCATTTCCTTTCCTACTCCGAGATCGTCCAGCGATTGATTGCGCTGCCAGACGCTTTCTTCAATTCCTATGTGCTCGATCTGCTGGCGGATACATTTTCGATAAAGCGGGCCTCATTCCTTTTCATCGTTTTCGGCGCCTGGATTCCCTTCGTCACAATTCTTGCCCTGCTTTCAAACCGCTTTCAGTTTCCCCTTATCGCAGGGCTCGTCACCGTTGTGGTTGGCCTGACATTATTTGTTGGCGATGGCCACGACATCCGCGTCGCCACGATCTCGGGTGATCAGCAATCTGCTTTGAGACCCATCGGTTTTTCTCATGCTGTCAAGGATTGGAAAATATCGAGCGGCTGGGACGCGAAGGGGTGCGAATGGCTCGCGCCGGAGGCCCTCGCTCTTGCGAACTGTCCGCGCCCGATCATTGTTGCTGGAGAGGGCGGCGGGAGCCGCGCCGCGTTTCTTTTGGCGAGCGTGCTTGGCGTTCTTGAGGATGATAGCCTCGACAGGTCTAAGCATCCTTCCGCACGTCCCTTCCACGAACAGCTTTTCGCGATTTCAAGCGTTTCCGGGAGTTCCGTGGGCGCTGCCTTTTTTGTCGGCGCTTTGAAAGCGAGGCCCAACACAACGACCGACGAGTTGAAGAAAGCCTTATTCAGGCAGCGGCTCTGGTTTCCAAATGTGGCGAGCGCCAATCCCGAGAAGGCTAATGAGAACGCGCCTGCCGGCCAGACAATCACGAGGGAATTCCTGACTGATTACGTTACATACAAGGACACCCTGCAAGCGGCTCTATCGAACGACTTCATTTCTCCCGTGGCGATTGCGTACCTCGCCCGCGATGTCTTGATGCTGTCGCGATTGCCGTTTGTCTACGATCGCGCCGGCATCCTCGAAACGTCCTGGGAAGATGCGTTCAATGACATTTATGGGGTGACAAGAGAGACTTCTCCGCTCTCGGCGCCGTTACAGTCCATGGCGCCGGCGCCCGGAGGATGGACGCCGCTTGTCTTTCTGAATGCGACTTCAAATGAGACCGGACGCCGGATAATCGTCACACCTGTCAAAATGACGGAGCCAACCAGCACTGGGAACGCTTTGTTCGTTGACGCCTATGACCTTCACGAACTGCTGTGCTCGCCATATCGCGATCCCAAGACCAATGCTTTTCCCGAACTCAGCACTTTCGATCGCATTGCACGTATACTCCCCTACCGCTTCAGCCCCGTCGCGCACGCCAAGTGCGATAACAAGAAGCCGACATCCATTGATGTTCGGCTCAGCACCGCCGCGGGAGCGAGCTCAAGATCGCCTTTCGTTTCGCCACATGGAAACGTCCGGGATCGGAGGGCGCAGATTGCTGACAGCGTTGTCGATGGTGGTTACTTCGACAATTCTGGCGTCGTGACCGCGCTCGAAATTGCACAGGGGCTAAAGTCGGTGGACGCGCGATTGAGGCCATTCATCCTTCAGGTTTCAAGCGAGCCGGACTGGTTCAAGGACAGCAAGACGTGCGGTATCGAAGGCAACTCCGGCGACAGACCGAAAGTCCCGGATCAGGCCGATTTCCGTCCACTCGGAACGCTCGCCGATGTTCTGACGGTCAATTCCACTCGTGTCGCCAGGGGCTATGAGACAATTCTCGAACTTCCAGACCGGGCCAAGCAGCTCAATGGCGGCGTGCGCTCAGTGGCGCAGATCAATATTTGCCCGCAACCCAAAGAAAGCTTCTTCTTGAAAGCCGTGCAGTCATACACCGACAGGGATGATGCCGCAAAAAGAGAAGACCGCGCCGCCCATATCCGGAGGAAAGCGCAGGAAGAAGTACAGTACAAGAGCGTCTCATTGAGCTGGTGGCTGTCTCCGCCGCTCCAGGCGTTTCTCGATGGGGAAATCTATTCAGACCATAACCAGGCAGAACGGAATTGCGTGATCGCCTTGCTTCAGGACGATCCTGCGGTCGTCAAACAATCATGCCGCTGACCCGGCGACCATGATGGGCGCCAAGACAATATACCGGCCTGATATCGATGGTTTGCGGGCGATCGCGATTTTGCTGGTCCTCTTTTTTCATGGCGGCTTTCGCCAGCTGTCGGGCGGATTTGTTGGTGTCGATATTTTCTTCGTGATTTCGGGATTCCTCATCACGGGTATAATCCTGCGCGAGACAAACACAGTCGGTTTTTCTTTCGTGGATTTCTACAGCCGCCGCATAAGGCGCATCTGCCCCGCGTTGTTTCTCGTGTTGACGCTCTCGATTATTGCCGCGCTTTTTTTGCTCGTACCTCAGGACCTGCAGTTGCTGGGGCGGTCCCTGGGCGGCGCCGTATTCTTCTATGCGAATTGGCACTTCTATAATCATGTCGGCTATTTCGATGGGCCTGCCACCGAAAAGCCATTGCTCCACACATGGTCTCTTGCCGTAGAAGAACAGTTCTATCTTGTCTGGCCCTTGCTCTTTATAGCACTTTACCATTTTGTAGGCAGGAAGGCTTTGCCGCATGTCATTCTTGCGCTTCTGTGTCTATCTCTAGTGGCTTCGCAGTATATTCTTCAGAAGGATGCCGCCGCCGCATTTTACTTGCTTCCCTATCGCGCCTGGGAACTTCTTCTTGGGGCCTATATTGCGTTCCTTTATACGCAGGTCCCGTCGAAGATGATCGCAACCTCTTTCGGCGTGCTTGGGGTTGCAG
>JBAVVQ010000564.1:0-4684 GCA_049697375.1 Rhodomicrobium sp. | reverse complement strand
AGAGACTAACGGCGCGTTCCCATGGCAGTCCTTCATCATTGGACAGCCTTCGCGGGAGGAAGGGGGCTTGCGGCTGAAATTGGTACACCTTCAGGTTCCAAGCCTGAAGCGCGCGTTCTGCCAGGCTAACGCATTCCGTCAAAATTAACCATCTGATTTATGTAACATTACTTCAGTCAGAAACAAGAAGACGCAATTTTGGGAAAATGCGCTCATGACGGCGCCGCAAAATCGGGACTTCCTTTGAGATACTTTAATACTTACTTATAGGCCGTTTTACGAAACAAAGCCAATTTTCACCGGATTTTAAGCAAACTTATCAGATGAGGCGAAAGAGCTTTCGGAGCCAGGTTCACAGGCGCCCGCGTTCGCTCAAAGGATCAGCGTGACGGCTGCGATTACGGCGAGCGTCGCGGCCTGGATGATGCAAGCCAAACGATAAAGCCGAAGCGCAGCGCGGATGTCACCAGCCGTAACTGCGGCCCTGCCATGTCCCATCCAATGATCTTCGACGGTCGCGCCCGAATAGATGCGAGGGCCGCCGAGCTTCAGCCCGAGCGCCCCCGTCATCGCCGCTTCGGGCCATCCGGCATTCGGAGAGCGGTGACGTCGCGCGTCCCGGCGGACCGCTTCAATCGCCGCCGCCGCCGAGGCTTTCGGCGTCACAAGCGCGGCAAGAACGATCCAAAGAGCGGCGAGACGCGAAGCTGGAAGGTTAGCGAGATCGTCGATCCGCGCAGCCGCCCAGCCGAAAGCAAGATACCGGTCCGACTTATGTCCGATCATGCTGTCGGCGGTGTTGATGGTCTTGTAAAGCGCGGCTGCGGGAAGCCCCGCAAGCGCCAGCCAGAACAACGGAGCGACGACGCCGTCGGAGAAATTCTCGGCGAGGCTCTCGATGGCGGCGCGCCCTACGCCCGCTTCATCGAGCGTGTTCTTGTCCCGTCCGACAATGAGAGAAACGGCGTCGCGCCCGGCGTCGAGGCCCACTTTTTCCAAAGCGTCCGCTACGGCTTTCACGTGCTCGGCGAGGGCGCGCTGAGCAAGAAGCGTACTTGCGAGAATGCCGCACAGCAGTGTCTCCACAAGCGAGGAAAAGAAACTGGAGAGGACAAGACAAAGCGCCCCGCTCACGACAAAAGCCGCCACAAGCACGACAATGACGGTGGCGGCGCCACGAACCCTTCGCTGCATGAATGTTAAGCTGGTTCTGTTCCAGCGGCGCTCGCACCATGCTAGAAGCCGCCCGATCCATGTCACGGGATGTCCGGCGGCGCGGAACAGCCATTGCGGATAGCCGGCAAGGGCCTCAATTATAAGCGCCGTTAAAGCGAGCGGAGCGAACATGGTTTTGGAGAGCAGCGCTGACGCGCGGTGATGGAAGACGAAGCACCTATAGCTCATGGAGGCGCGTTAGACGAGGCTCGGCGCCGCTACCCTCTTGCGCCTGAACCTTGGATCGATTTATCGACCGGCATCAATCCGGTCGCCTACCTGCTGCCGGTCATTCCGCCCGAGGCGTGGACGCGTCTGCCGTTTAAGCACGAAGAGTGGGAGCTAAGGCGCGCAGCTGCGGTTCGCTATGGCGCTGCTGATGCGGAAAGCGTAGCCGCTGCTCCCGGAACTCAAGCCCTCATCCAAATCATCCCCCGTCTGTTTGGGCCAAGCCGTGTCTCGGTTCTCGGCCCCACTTACGCGGAACACGGCATCGCCTGGAAGCGCGAGGGGCATGAGGTGTCCGAGGTTGAAAGCCTTGATGAGACTGCAACGGCTGATGTGGTCGTTGTGGTCAACCCCAATAATCCCACCGGACGGGTGATCCCGATTAGCAGCCTTGCAAGAAAGGCCGAGGCCCTTGCTGACCGAGGTGGTCTGTTGCTCGTCGATGAAGCCTTCATGGATGCGCTCGATCCCTCCGCGAGCGTGATCCGAACTCTGCCTCCGGCAACCATCGTCTTGCGCTCCTTCGGGAAAATGTATGGGCTCGCGGGCCTACGCCTTGGCTTCGCTGTGGCCGATGAAATAATGGCGGCGCGTCTTCGCGGTCTGCTTGGGCCATGGGCGGTCTCAGGACCGGCGATCGCTATCGGCCAGGCGGCTCTAAGTGACGACGTTTGGCTCGCGCAAGCGCGGCGGCGGCTCTCTCTCGGCGCTCAGCGCCTTGATACGATGCTCGCGGGAGCGGGATGTCAAGTCTTGGGGGGGACGGCCCTCTTCCGGCTCGCGGCGCATCCATTCGCGCAAGAAACTGGCGACACTTTGGCGCACCACGGCATTCTCGTGCGGCGCTTTTCCCATGCGCCTACGTGGCTCCGCTTCAGCATTCCCAGGACCGAGGCAGCTTGGCTGCGCCTGAGGGAGGCCTTGGCAGCCAGCTTGCATTTTGAGGTGATTTGATAATACATTCAGAATAGCGGTTGCAATAATATCCTACTTACATAGAAAATCACATCAGACAGACCTTTTTTCAACGCAAGTTAGAAAGGCTGATGGGAACGTTTCTGCCCAAATGGAGGGAATAATGGATGCTGTCATAGCCAGTCCGACCACCAATGCCAAGCTACGCGCCTGGGTTGATGAGATGACGGCGTTATGCAAGCCGGATGAGGTCGTGTGGACCGACGGGACTCAGCAAGAATACGATCAGCTGTGCCAGATGATGGTCGATGCGGGAACTTTCATCCGGCTCAACCCGGAGAAGCGTCCGAACAGCTACCTCGCGCGCTCGCATCCTTCCGACGTTGGCCGTGTCGAGGATCGGACGTTCATATGCTCCGTGAACAAAGACGATGCCGGTCCCACCAACAATTGGGCCGCGCCGGCAGAGATGCGGGCGACGCTCAACGGGCTGTTCGACGGTTGCATGACCGGGCGGCCAATGTACGTGATCCCGTTCAGCATGGGCCCAATCGGCTCTCCAATCGCAAAAATCGGCGTACAGATTACAGATAGCCCCTATGTCGTCGCCAACATGCGGATCATGACGCGCATGGGCGCCCCCGTCCTCGACGCGCTTGGCAGCGACGGCTTTTTCATTCCCTGCATGCACTCGATCGGCGCGCCGCTGAAGCCCGGGCAGAAGGACGTGCCGTGGCCCTGCGAGCCCGAAATCGCCCGCAAATATATCGTGCACTTCCCCGAAACCTACGAAATCTTCTCCTACGGCTCCGGTTATGGCGGAAATGCGCTTTTGGGCAAGAAGTGCCTAGCTCTGCGCATCGCCTCGGTAATGGCGCGCGACGAAGGCTGGATGGCGGAGCATATGCTCATCATGGGCATCCAGTCGCCAAGTGGCGAAAAGACTTATCTCGGCGCCGCCTTCCCAAGCGCTTGCGGCAAAACCAACCTCGCCATGCTGGTGCCACCGAAAGGCTTCGATGGCTGGAAGGTCACAACCGTCGGTGACGACATCGCCTGGATCAAGAAAGGGCCGGACGGCGCGCTGCGCGCGATCAATCCGGAAGCAGGATTCTTTGGTGTGGCGCCGGGGACAAACGAAAAGTCGAACCCGAACGCCGTGACGACAATCACCAGGAACGTCATTTTCACCAATACGGCGCTGACCGATGACGGCGACATCTGGTGGGAAGGCATGACAGATACGCCGCCTGCGCATCTGATCGACTGGAAAGGCGAGGATTGGACGCCGGGCTGTGGCCGCCCCGCCGCCCATCCGAATTCGCGCTTCACCGCGCCAGCCAGCCAGTGCCCGTCCATTGACCCGGATTGGGAGAAGCCGGAGGGCGTGCCGATCAGCGCCTTCGTCTTCGGCGGCCGTGTAAGCCACGATATGCCGCTCGTATTCCAGGCCTTCAACTGGAGCCACGGCGTGTATTTGGCCGCAACCATGGGCTCGGAGGGCACCGCCGCGGCGATTGGCATTGCCGCCACCCTGCGCCGCGATCCCATGGCCATGCTGCCCTTCTGCGGGTACAACATGGCCGACTATTGGGGCCACTGGCTCAATGTCGGGCGCAAAGTGGCCAATCCGCCGCGCATCTTCCGCGTGAACTGGTTCCGGAGGGATGATAACGGCAGGTTCCTTTGGCCTGGCTTCGGCAACAATATGCGCGTCTTGAAATGGATCGTGGACCGTGTGCACGGCCGCGGCTATGGCGTCGAAAGCCCCATCGGCTGGATGCCCCGCCATGAGGACATCGAATGGAAGGGCCTGGACTTCTCGCCAAAAACCTTCTACGAGCTGATGTCTGTCGGCCGGGTCGCGGGCTCCGCCGAGGCGCAGAGCCACGAAGAGCATTTCGACAAGTTCTTCGACCGGCTGCCGAAGGAATTCATCTTCGAGCGCGAGCTTCTGCGCTCGCGGTTGTGGCGTTCGCCGGATCGCTGGGAACTTGCCCGCGAGGACCTTGACAGCGGGCTTGAAGCGGGGCTCATGCCCTAAATATCAGCCGAGACACTTCTGCCGGATTGAGAAGGAGATGCCGGTGGCGGCTAAAGTCGCCACCGGCATTCCCACTTCGGAGTTCCGTTTTCTCTCACGGAACTGCACCCGACCTTAAGCGGCGCAACACTTTCGTGAAAATAGGCGGGCAACAATTCTGAGTGTCCGTTCACAAAGTTCTTGAATCGTCTGAATCCTTTGTGATTCAAGGAAGGCGGCTGTGATTCGGAGGGGCCGCCGATGTGGACTGCTGAAAACCGTAAGCGCTACGACCGAAGCCGG
>JBAVVQ010000563.1:0-1533 GCA_049697375.1 Rhodomicrobium sp. | reverse complement strand
ATTCTAAAGTGCTAGAGCAGCTTATCCGCGTCCAAAAGGACGCGGGCTGCTCTAGACCCCGTGGACGGATTTGATCAAGATTGCGCTGCAGGCCAGGGCGACAAAGGAGGCGTAATTCTGTGCGGTTTTCTCGCATCGCATGGCGATCCGCTTAAAGCGTTTCAGTTTGCCGAATATCTGCTCGATACGGGCGCGGCCTTTGTAGAGTGTCTTGACGAAGAAGACCGGCTTGTTCTTGGTGTTTGACCGGTAGGGGATAACGGGGCAAACGCCGCGCTGGCGCCGTCATGGAAGCCCGAGGGCATGGCCCCGGCCAAGTGGCGGCGATAGCGAAACGGCGTAAGCAGCGTTCCTTCTTGAAGCCTTAAATTAGTTATGTTATTAGGTATAGCCGTTTTACAAAACGAAGCCAAAGCTTTTGTTAAGCGTATCGTGACGAGGCGACGGCACCTGCCGAGCCCCGACTGGCGCTCGGATCGCCCCCTGTTTTCACCGGCTAGTTTAGCAACTTTCTGACTCTGCTACAGCTTTTCGGAGGCAAGTTTGGCTCAGCGGCTGCCGCAAATTGGGACCGAACTTGCCTCCGGCTGTACTGGGAAAGCGCAGGGTCCGCCAGATTTTGTCTTACTGCGCCGGCCGATTATCGAAGGGGACAGTCGATCAGGACATCGCCCCCGCCGAGGGCGTAAAAGTCCGGCTCGACACGGGTGGCCGCGGCAAGTTTCGGCGGCGGCTTGACCTGCAAGCCGGCCTTTCCGTCCCCGAGAAGAACCGGCGCCAAAAGGATATGCAGCCGATCAAGCTGGCCTTCTTCGAAAAACCGTGACACCGTATAGGCGCCGCCTTCCACGAGGAGTCGGCGAAATCCACGCTCCGCCACCGCATGCACGATCGCTTCACACGAAATCTCACGGCCATATTCATCGACATAAATTGGGCTCGCTGGTTCGGGCACGGGAGCTTGGCATCCGCCGCGGCGAATAATAAAAACCGGCGCGCCATTCTTCTCCAGGCAGCGGGACAGAGCAGGAAGACGCCCATTCGGATCGATGATGATGCGAGCGGGGTTTCGGCCTTGCACCCGGCGCACGGTGAGCTGCGGGTCGTCCGCAATCACCGCGCAGATCCCGGTAATGACGGCGTCAACAGCGGCCCGGAGCCGATGCAAGTGATCAAGCGCCGCAGGTCCGTTGATATACCGGCTTTCACCCGAAGGCAGCGCAATCCTTCCGTCCAGCGACTGGCCAAGTTGCGCCACCACAAAGGGCCGCACGGCGCCGCTGCTCCTTACGATATCAAGCGCACGTTCCACATTGGTCATGATGCACCTATATCAATGCGGGTCCTTTTGGTTCCATTTCAGACAACGCGCCAGCTCCGTTCGGCGTCTTCGGCGTGAACAGAAAAAGGCGATGGAAAGTGAAATGCCTCTAGAGTCCCTTGGCAATGCGCGCCAGATCGCGGTCGAGCGCGCCTTGGCCGAATTCCGCGCGGCAAGGCCGGTCGCCATCCGGTCGGCCACGAAAACCGTCC
>JBAVVQ010000562.1:0-4278 GCA_049697375.1 Rhodomicrobium sp. | reverse complement strand
GATGCGCGCGGCGCGGTTCGCAATCACCGATAGCGGCGGCGTACAGGAAGAAACCACCGCGCTCGGCGTTCCCTGCCTGACCGTCAGGGACAACACGGAGCGGCCGATCACCATCGAGCAGGGCACGAATACGCTTGTCGGGACGTCGCCCGAAGCGCTGATTTCAGCCGCCCGCGAGATTATCGCAACCGGCGGCAAGAAAGGCCGCTTGCCGCCTCTTTGGGACGGGAGGGCCGGAGAACGCGTTGCGGCAGCCATTGGGGCGTATCTTGAGCACAGCTATGGGCGGCGTGCGGCGTAAATAAGGGAGCCAATGTGAAGACCAAGAAAGCGTTCGCGCTCATCGGCGCGGCGGGCTATGTCGCGCCCCGTCATCTCCGAGCCATCAAAGAGACGGGAGGCTCGCTGAGGGCCGCGCTCGACCCGTCCGATTCTGTCGGCGTGATCGATAGCTTTTTCCCCGAAGCGCGCTTCTTCACCGAGTTCGAGCGCTTCGACCGCTACATCGATCTCATCCGGCGGCGCGGCGAGAAGGTTGACTATGTCAGCATCTGCTCGCCGAACTACTTGCACGATGCGCATGTTCGCTTCGCGCTCCGCTCGCATGGGCACGCCATCTGCGAGAAGCCGCTGGTGCTCAATCCCTGGAACATCGATGGCCTTGCAGGACTTGAGGCCGACACAGGCAAGCGCGTCTTCACGATCCTGCAGCTGCGCCTGCACCCCGCCATCATCGCGCTCAAGGAGCGGATCGCCTCGGAGCGAAAAAAGGTCTACGACGTGGACCTGACCTACATCACCTCGCGCGGGCTTTGGTATTACACGTCCTGGAAGGGCGAGGAGACCAAGTCGGGCGGCATTGCGACGAACATCGGCGTGCACTTCTACGACATGCTCGCCTTTGTCTTCGGCGCCTTGCGCGAGAACGCCGTGCACCACCGCACGCTTGACTGCGCGTCGGGCTATCTCGAATTCGAGCGGGCCCGCGTGCGCTGGTTCCTGTCGATCAACGCCCGCGACCTGCCGGACGCTGCGGCAGCCAAGAAAACCTACCGGTCCATTACAGTCGATGGAGAGGAGATCGAGTTTTCGGAGGGCTTCACGGACCTCCACATCCTCAGCTATCAGGCCATTCTCGCGGGTCGCGGGTTCGGGCTGGGGGACGTCCGCCCGAGCATCGAGATGGTGTCGGCGATAAGAACGAAGCCCGTCAAGACAAGCGTCGGCGAGCAGCATCCATTCTTCGCGAAAGTCATTCGCGACGACAGGAGGTACGAGAATGGCTGGCCAATCTGAGCCGAACCCCGATCTTCCCGGCGTCTTCATTCACGAAAGCGCATATGTGGATTTGCCCACGCGGATCGGGGAGGGGACGAAGATCTGGCATTTTGCTCACGTGCTGCGGGATTGCGATATCGGCCGCCATTGCACGCTCGGGCAAAATGTCATGGTCGGGCCAAGAGTCCGCATCGGCGACCGCTGCAAAATTCAGAACAATGTCAGCCTCTATAATGGCGTCGAATTGGAAGACGATGTGTTTTGCGGACCGAGCTGCGTCTTCACCAACGTCATCAATCCCAGGGCGGCGATCGAGCGCAAGTCGGAGTTTTTGCGCACCTATGTAGGACGCGGCGCGACCATCGGGGCCAACGCGACGATCATCTGCGGCCACCGGCTCGGCGAGTATTGCTTCATCGCCGCGGGGGCGGTCGTGACGGCCGATGTGTCAGCCTATGCGCTCATGGCGGGTGTTCCCGCACGCCGGATCGGCTGGATGAGCCGCGCGGGCGTGCGCCTCGGCCCCGATCTCGTCTGCCCCGTCGAAGGGACTCGCTACAGGGAAACGTCCGATGGCCATACAATTGAGCCTGCCTGATCAGAACGCCGTGGCCGAAAGCGCGACGCCAATCGCCTTCATCGACCTTGCCGCGCAGCAGGCGAGGATACGCGGCCGGGTGGATCGCGCCATCGCCCGCGTTCTCGATCACGGCCAATACATTATGGGGCCAGAAATCGCTGTACTGGAGAGGCTGCTCAGCCAGTTGACTGGCGCGCGCCACGCGATCTCATGCGCCAGCGGAACCGATGCTCTGCTGATCGCGCTCATGGCGCTTGGCGTAGGCCGGGGCGACGCCGTGCTTTGCCCGGCCTTCACCTTTACGGCGACGCCGGAGGCGGCGGCGCTCCTTGGCGCAATGCCGGTCTTCGTCGATGTGGACCCCGAAACTTTCAATCTTGCGCCGGAGGGCATCGCAGGCGGGATCGAGGCGGCAAAGGCTCATGGCCTGAGGGCCGCTGGCGTCATCACGGTGGATCTTTTCGGGCTGCCCGCCAACTACGCCCGGCTTGAGCCTCTCGCGCAGGAACACGGTCTGTTTGTCTTAGCCGATGCGGCCCAGGCGCTGGGCGCGTCCTGCGGGGAGCGTCGCGTGGGGAGGTTCGGAACCGTGACGGCCACGAGCTTCTTTCCCGCTAAGCCTCTCGGCTGTTATGGCGACGGCGGCGCGATTTTCACCAGCGATGCTGATCTCGCGGCAAGGATGGAGAGCATCCGGCTGCATGGCAAGGCTATGGGAGCCGACAAGTACGCCATCGCGCGCATCGGCGTGAACGGTCGGCTCGATACGTTGCAGGCCGCCATTCTGATCGAGAAGCTGGCGATTTTCGAGGAGGAGATCGAGCTGCGCAACCAAGTCGCCGCGCGCTTTGCGGCGGGCCTCGGTGAGGCGGTCATAACGCCCAAGGTTCCGCAGGGTTCGCGCAGCGTCTGGGCGCAGTACACCGTCCGGGCGTCCGCTGCGCGCCGCGGCAAGCTCGCTGCGGATCTCAAGGCCGAAGGCATTCCGACGGCGGTTTACTATCCCAGGCCCTTGCATCAACAGGGCGCCTATCGGAGCTACCCTGTCTCCGCGGCGGGCGTTCCCGTATCGGAGCGCCTTGCGCGGGAGGCGCTGAGCCTGCCGATGCATCCTTACCTTGAACCGGCTCAGCAGGATCGCATCATCGACGCCATCGTGAGGTCGATGCGAAGCTGTTCGGGGTAACGGTAAGAACTCGCCGGAGTTCGCAAACCAAGATGCGAAGAGCCGCCTCCGGCGCGAGGCGGCTTTTTGCGTTCATGCGTTAAGCAAATTTCGCCGGACGCGCCAACGCATCGCCGCCACCGTCGTCCCGGAAAGGCGAAGCCTTATCCGGGATCGTAACAGATCGAGCGCCTGTCTTTTTGCGATCCCGGCTCGCGCTTCGCTTGGCCGGGATGACAATCCGGCCAGACTAGCGCAAGCGCAGGAGGTTCGTCCTTAAAGCGCTTGAACTCTCCTGAGCACTTCCTCTTTGCTGTGGCTCCGGTAAGCGCGTGATTGCGGCAGCCGCGAGACCAGGGACAGCGGGATCAGCGAGCAGGCTGGCGCTATCGCCGTCCCATTGAACCACTGAGCCAGGGTGAGCGGGAGCGTCTCAAGCATATCGGCAAGTTCTTCGAGTCCCAGATCGTGGTCCTGCATGAAAGTGTGCAGCCGGCCAACCACCCTATCGCGCGCATGCGAGGTTTCGCCATTCATAGACATCTGTTCCTCCCAGGCGTCGTTTCTCGATGCGACGCTTCGGACCGGCGCCGCTGTTAATATTTTATAACGTAATTACCGGAGGAGGTCACTCACATTCTATTTGTTGCTCTGAGGAACGGCGGCTTGCCTGCTTGCATTGGAAGAAGTGAAGTCGACGTTTAATCTTGAACGTAGCAGACATCACTTGATTATTGTCCATGAGTTATATCGATATATTTATTTTGAGCCCCACGCTATCTGGGGATAAGCGCCCATCGGCTAAGCTTAGTATGAAAGCAGCCGTATTGAAGCGATGCTCTATTTGCATGGGCTTTTATAACCGGCTCGCCAAAATCGCTAAAAGACGTTCGAATGAAATTAGGACTTGGAGCCGTCCTCACCATTATCGGCATGGTCTGGAGGTCCTTATCGTATTCATTCCGAAGCCGGATCAGATCCTTCCAGCAAAGGACGGCTACGGCTGCCTATGACGGGGCGCCCGCGATTGCGAGCATCGCCTTGACCTTTCGCAGGCTGCTGAAAAAGCAGGAAATCTTGGCTTCATCCTTCGACAAGCTCAGGATGAGGCCACGTGTTTTCAAGGGCCTAGCCCGCATATCTCACAAAGGTAGGGGCATCGGCGGGCTGAATCAGCGAAAGTTCTTCTGCCAAAAAGGATTTTCCTGACGCAGGAGACCACGCCGATGCCGACAGAGTGTAGCCAGGATTCCCT
>JBAVVQ010000561.1:0-4575 GCA_049697375.1 Rhodomicrobium sp. | reverse complement strand
CCGAGCCCAAGTCTGCTTGCGACCCCGTGCTGCTGTTTGCCTGCCGGTGAGCCCATCCCTCGAACCTCGCTCTACTCTGCGGCTTTGGGCAGCACCCGAATGGCAGGCTTGGCTTCCTGTTTGCTTTCGTCCCGGTGACCTAAGAGCCAGCTCTGCAGCTTGTCGAGGTAAATGTAGATAACCGGCGTCGTGTAAAGCGTCAGCACCTGACTGAGCGCAAGGCCGCCCACCATCGCGCATCCAAGGGGCTGGCGAAGCTCCGATCCCGTGCCTGCTCCGAGCATGAGCGGCAATCCACCCAAGAGCGCCGCCATTGTCGTCATGAGGATTGGCCGGAACCGCAGCAGCGCCGCTTCCTTGATAGAGACTTCAGGCGGCAGCCCGCGCCCGCGCTCGGCCTGAATAGCGAAGTCCACCATCATGATGCCGTTCTTCTTCACGATGCCGATCAGAAGGATGATGCCGATGATGCCGATCACCGAGAGATCGAAGCCGAAAGCCATCAGCATCAAAAGAGCGCCCACGCCGGCGGACGGCAGCGTCGACAGGATCGTCAGCGGGTGGATGAAGCTCTCATACAACATGCCGAGAATGATGTAGATCACCACGAGCGCCGCGATAATCAGAAGCGGCGTGGACGACAGCGAGCTCTGAAAGGCCTGCGCGTTGCCCTGGAAGCTTCCGGCGAGCGTTTTCGGCGCTCCGATCTCCGCCATCGCCTTATTGATCGCGGTCACGGCCTCTCCGAGCGACACGCCCGATTGCACATTAAAGAAGATCGTCGCCGCGGGGAACTGGCTCTGGTGGTTGATGGAGAGGAAGCCCGTTTTCTTCGTGTCAAAGGTCACGAGCGTCGACAAAGGCATCATCTGGCCCGTGACCGGAGAGCGAAGGTAGATCCGGTTGAGCACGTTTTGGTCGCCCTGAAGCTCAGGCGGGATTTCGAGGACCACGTTATAGGTGGAAAGCTGCGTGTAGTACTGAACCACTTGTCGTTGACCGAGCGCATCATTCAGCGTGTTGTCGATCATTTGCGGGGTGATGCCGTAGCGTGAGGTTCGGTCGCGGTTGATGTTCACGCTGAGCTGCGGCGCATTGACAAGAAGATCGGTCGAAAGGTCCGCGAGGATGGGAATCGTTTTTAGCTTGGCAAGGGCTTTGGGTGTCCACTCGTTCAGCTCCTCCAGGTTCGCATCCTGCAGAGTGAATTGATAAAGCGCGCGGCTGAGCCTCGCGCCCACGGTAATGTCCTGCGCGGGTGACATGAAAGCGGCCGCGCCCGGCACTTTCGCAAGCTGCGGGCGGAGCCGGTTCATAACGCCGAGTACGTCGCTCATCCGCTCGTTATGCGGCTTCAGCGTGACGAAGAGGCGCCCGGCGTTCTGGGTGTTGCCGGGCGACGCGCCAAGCGCTGAACCGGCGTTATCGACATCCGGGTCCTTCGCCACAATGTCGACGAGAGCCTGCTGGCGGCGGACCATCTCTTCGTAGGAGACGTCCTGCGGGGCCTCCGTAACCGCGTACAGCACGCCGGTGTCCTGAACGGGGAAAAAGCCTTTTGGGATTATGACAAAGAGATAGATCGTAAGCCCAAGCGTGCCGAAGAACACCATCAAGGTGATGAAGCGGTAACGCAGGGCTATGCTCAGCGTTCTCTCATACCCGGCGACAAGGCCGTCGAAGAAGCGGCCTATTTTCCGGTTCAGCCATCCGGGTTTGTGTTTCTTTGCCGATAGGAAGCGCGAGCACAGCATGGGCGTCAGCGTGAGCGAGACGATCACCGAGACCGCAATCGTAACCGTAACCGTCAGCGCAAACTCGCGCATAAGCCGCCCAATGATGCCGCCCATGAGGAGCAGCGGGATGAACACGGCGACAAGCGAGAGGCTGATCGAAAAGACCGTAAACCCGATCTCGCCGGCTCCCTTTAGCGCCGCTTTGTACGGCTTTTCTCCTTTCTCGACATAGCGGTAGATGTTCTCCACGACCACGATCGCGTCGTCGACCACGAATCCCACCGCGATGGTGAGCGCCATCAGCGAAAGATTATCGAGGCTGAAGCCCACCGCATACATGACGGCGAAAGTGCCAAGCAATGAGATGGGCACCACCGCGCTCGGGATGAGGGTTGCGCGCAGGTTCCGCAGGAACATGAGGATCACGAGCACCACAAGCGCGATTGTCAGGCAGAGCGTGAACTCGACATCGAAGACCGAAGCGCGGATCGTGACGGTCCGGTCGCTGATCACATCGACCTTGACGCCCGACGGGATGACATTCGCGAGCTTCGGCAGCGCCTTCTTGATATTGTCGACGGTCTCGATGACATTCGCGCCGGGT
Source organism: Rhodomicrobium sp. (assembly GCA_049697375.1). Taxonomy (GTDB): domain Bacteria; phylum Pseudomonadota; class Alphaproteobacteria; order Rhizobiales; family Rhodomicrobiaceae; genus Rhodomicrobium. The sequence continues at coordinate 2,235 of JBAVVQ010000561.1, read as the reverse complement.
TGCTTGAAGACGATCAGCAGTACGCACGGCTTGCCGGTTGACCATGCTCCGAGTTGTGTATTCTCAGGTCCGGCGATGGCGTGGCCCACGTCGGAGACGCGGATTGGCGCGCCCTGCTTATAGGTGAGGATGACCTTGTCGTAATCCTCGGGCTTCAGAAGCTGGTCGTTGGCGGCGACCGTGAAACTTTGCTTGGCGCCGTTCAGCATTCCCTTCGCGGCGTCTGCCGTGATGTTCCCGAGAACGGCCCGGACATCCTCAAGCGTGATGCCACGGGTCGCAAGCTTCTCCGGATCGATTTGCACGCGAATGGCAGGCTTCTGTTGGCCGCCGATCAGCACATAGGCGACGCCCTGGATCTGGGAAATCTGCTGCGCGAGGATGTTCTCTGCGTAATCGTCGGCTTCCGTCAGTGGAGCGGTGTCGGATGTCACCGCGAGGATGATGATTGCGGGATCCGCCGGATTGAATTTCCGGTAGCTTGGCGGCGAGCTGAGCGTGGTCGGCAGCCTCCGCCCAGCCGCGGTTATCGCCGCCTGAACGTCCTGCGCCGCCGCATCGATGTTCCGGTTCAGCTCGAACTGAATATTGACCTGCGTATTGCCGAGCGTGCTCGTAGATGTGAGCTGCGTCACACCCGCGATCTGCCCGAACTGCTGTTCAAGAGGGTTGGCGACCGAAGACGCCATCGTCTCGGCGCTCGCGCCGGGAAGCTGCGCCGAGATCTGGATGGTCGGGAAGTCCACCTGCGGCAGCGGCGCCACGGGCAGATAGAAGTAGGCCGCGATGCCCGCAAAGGTGAACGCCGCCATCAGGAGCGTCGTCGCTATCGGGCGCGTGATGAAAGGTGCTGAAATGTTCATGAGCGCCCGGATGCTTCGTTGGCCGCAACCGGCGGCGTGTTGAACTCGACGAGGACGTTCGGCTGCAAGCGGTATTGGTTCGAAACAATAACGAGATCGCCTTCCTTGAGTCCATTTTGAGCGACGGTCAGGCCTTCATAAGCCGGCCCGGCTTCGATGGGCGCCATAGAAGCGCGCATTTCGGACGTCGCGATCCACACGAAAAGGCCGTTCGGCCCTCTTTGCAGCGCCGCCGTCGGCGCCACGATGGCGTTTTTCTTGAAGCCGATCTGCACCTGCACGGGCGTGTACTGGCCCGGCCATAAGGCGTCGTCCTGATTGTCGAAGACGGCCTTCAGCCTAATGGTCCCCGTCGCCATATCGACCTGGTTGTCGATGACCTGAAGCTTGCCTTTGGCGATCGGCTTCTTGCCGTCCTGGTCCATGGCGATCACCGGCACATCCCCTGCCCGCTGAGCCTCGCGGATCGAGGAGAGATGCGATTCCGGGAGAGTGAAGACAAGCGCAATGGGGTGCTGTTGCGCCAGGGTTGCGATGAAAGCAGAGGTGTCATTCGCCTTCACGATGTTTCCCGGATCGACCGCGCGCAAACCGACACGGCCGGAAAAGGGCGCGGTAATGGTCGTGTAGCTGAGGTTCGTCTCGGCTGTGCGAATGAATGCCTGATCCGCCTCAACCAGCGCCCGGTCGACGCCCACTTTCGCGGTCAGCTGGTCGACGGCTTGTTGCGACGCAAATTTCTGCTGCGAAAGCTGCCTGCTCCGATCGAGATCCTTTTCATCGCTCAGGAGCTGCGCCTGATCTTGAGCGAGTTTAGCCTTCGCCTGATCGAGCGCGGCTTGGTACAGGCGCGGATCGATGATCGCGAGAATATCGCCCCGCTTGACCTGCTGCCCCTCCTCAAAGTTCACCTTATCGAGCGCGCCGTCCAGCCGCGAGCGTATCTGCACCATGTTGAGCGCCTGCACCGTTCCAATCCCCGAAAGGAGGACCGGAACGTCTCGCATGGCGGCGGGCGTAGCCGCAACGATGATGGCAGGAGGCGCAGACGCTGCGCGAGGCTGCAACATCGGGGCCGCATACCAGACGTATCCGGAGATCGCCACAACGGCTATCAGCCCAACGAAGAGGATTCGAAGCATCCACAACTCCAAATGAAGATCGCCTGCAAGGAGGCTGGGATAGGATGCCGCAACAGACTTTCCGGCAACCTGCTCGAATGCATAAAACTATGGCATAAGCCTCTCGAAACCCAAAAATATCGTCTCCAAGGCTGCCTTCTCCCAAGCCCAAAAGACTCTTAAAATTCGAAGCGAATCGACAAATGCCAAGGTTTCATGCCCACGCGAAACGGAGTATGGGGTGAAATTGT
>JBAVVQ010000560.1:0-2782 GCA_049697375.1 Rhodomicrobium sp. | reverse complement strand
GGCGGCACGCTGTTCCGGACGCCTCACAAAATCGACTACCAGAGGCTCGTCCCGGTGGCGACCACCGAGCGCAACGGGGTCACCATGCTGCACCTCCCCGAGCATGATTGGCGCGCGCGCGATGGCTTCGCGCTCACCGACAACGGTATGACCGACCAGCAGGCGCTCGACCAGATCAACTACTGCATCTGGTGCCACAACCAGGGCAAGGACTCCTGCCGCAAGGGCCTGAAAGACCGCAAGACGGGCGCATTCCAGAAATCGCCTTTCGGCGTGACGCTCGCGGGCTGCCCCCTTGAAGAAAAAATCAGCGAGATGCATACGCTGCGCGCGCAAGGCCACGTCCTCGGAGCCCTCGCCACCATAGCGGTGGACAATCCGATGCTGGCGGCGACCGGCCACCGCATCTGCAACGACTGCATGAAGGCCTGCATCTACCAGAAGCAGGAGCCCGTGGACATCCCGCAGGCGGAAACGGCGATCCTGAAGGATGTGCTTGGCCTGCCCTGGGGCTTCGAGATCTATTCGCTGCTGACGCGCTGGAACCCGCTCGACATCCGCCGCCCGCTGCCGCTGCAGGATTCGGGGCGGAAGGTTTTGATCGTCGGCCTCGGGCCGGCCGGCTTCACGCTCGCTCATCACCTCATGAACGATGGCCACACGGTGGTCGCCATCGACGGCCTGAAGCTTGAGCCGCTGGGCATCGATCCCTGTAATCCGGTCCGCGATGTCGAGACGCTCTACGAAAACCTGGACGATCGCGTGATGGCGGGCTTCGGGGGCGTGGCCGAATACGGCATCACCGTTCGCTGGAACAAGAACTATTTGAAGCTGATCCGCATCCTCCTGGAGCGCCGTCAGGAATTTGCGGCGTTCGGCGGCGTGCGCTTCGGCGGCGGCGCAACGCTGTCGATGGATGACGCGTGGGAGATGGGCTTCGACCACATCGCCCTTTGCATGGGCGCGGGGCGTCCGACCGTGATCGACATGCCGAACAACCTCGCGCGCGGCGTCCGCGAGGCGAGCGACTTCCTGATGGGCCTGCAACTCACCGGCGCCGCCAAGATGTCGTCCATCGCGAGTCTGCAGATCCGCCTGCCTGTCGTGGTGATCGGCGGCGGCCTGACCGCGATCGACACGGCCACCGAAAGCCTCGCCTATTACGTCCGGCAGGTCGAGAAATTCGCGACTCGCTATCACGTTCTTGTCGCCGAGCGCGGCGCGGATGCCGTGCGCGCCTCCTGGACCGAGGAAGAGACGGAAATCGCCGAGCAGTTTCTCGCGCATGCGAAGGCGCTCGGCGCCGAGCGAAATCAGGCTGCCGCCGAGGGCCGCGCGCCCTATTTCGCTGAGCTTCTCGACTCCTGGGGCGGCGCGACGATCGCCTATCGCCGCAAGCTCATAGAAAGCCCGTCCTACACGCTCAACCACGAGGAAGTGGCCAAGGCGATGGAGGAAGGCGTGCGCTTCGCGGAAGGGCTATCGCCGGCCGCCGTCGAGGTGGACCGTTTCGGCCATGCGGCCGGCCTTCGCTGCAAGAAATCCGACGGGACGGAAATCGTTCTCCCGGCGCGCGCCGTTCTGATTGCCGCGGGCACCCAGCCCAACACCGTGTTCGCGCGCGAGGATCATCGCATCAAGCTCGACGGCAAATACTTTCAGGCCGTCGACGAGACTGGCAATCCCGTCACCCCGACGCGCGCGCTGGCGAAGCCGGACGTCGATTACATGCTCATGCATCGCGCCGATGATGGCCGCTTCATCAGCTTCTTCGGCGACCTGCATCCGAGCTTTTTTGGCAATGTCGTGAAAGCCATGGGCAGCGCGAGGCGAGGCTATCCGGTTGTCAGCCACGTGCTAGCCGGGAGAGAGGCGGCTGCTTCGGCGCCCGGCGCCGGCATCATCGCCCGCTGCCGCGACGAACTGCAGGCGCGCGTCGACGCGGTGAACCGGCTGACGCCGACCATCGTGGAAGTCGTTCTGAAGGCGCCGGTCGCCTCGCGCGCCTTCCGCCCAGGCCAGTTCTACCGCTTGCAAAACTATGAAATGTCGTCCCAGCGGCTTGAGGAGCCGGGGCTTCCGCCGACCCTCCTTACGATGGAGGGCCTCGCGATGACGGGCGCCTGGACCGACAAGGAGCGCGGCCTGATTTCCATTATCGCGCTGGAAATGGGCGGCAGCTCCAACCTGTGCGCGACGCTGAAGCCCGGGCAGAACGTTGTTCTGATGGGGCCGACCGGCGCGCCGACCGAGATTCATGCCAATAGCACGGTGGCCTTGGTGGGCGGCGGTCTCGGGAACGCCGTGCTGTTTTCAATCGGCGCCGCGCTGCGTGCCGCGGGGAGCCGCGTGATCTATTTCGCTGGCTACAAGGCGATGCAGGACCGTTACAAGGTCGAGGAGATCGAACGCGCCGCCGATGTGATTGTCTGGTGCTGCGACGAAGCGCCGGGCTTCAAACCCACGCGCCCGCAGGACAAGACATTCGTCGGCAATATCGTCCAGGCGATGGCGTCATACGGCTCCGGCCTCCTTGGCGAACAGGCCGTGCCCTTGGACGAGGCCGAGCATATGATTGTGATCGGCTCGGATCGCATGATGCAGGCTGTCGGCATGGCGCGGCATGCGCTTTTGCAGCCTTTCCTGAAGCCGGGCCATACCGCCATCGGCAGCATCAACTCGCCGATGCAGTGCATGATGAAAGAAGTGTGCGCCCAATGCCTGCAGGCGCATATCGATCCCGCAACGGGGGCGCGGACGGTGATTTTCTCCTGCTTCAACC
>JBAVVQ010000559.1:0-10442 GCA_049697375.1 Rhodomicrobium sp. | reverse complement strand
GCTCAGAACCGTGTTCAGCCCCGCCGATATGAGAATGACCGCCAGACAGAGCGCAAGCGGCAGGGGAAACCTGAACCCATAATGGAGCATCAAAATCGTCGCGGTTTGCCCGGCGACGGCAAACCATCTGAGCCGGATCGTCGTTCGAAGCCGCAGGCGGCTCGCCTTCGGAAAATGCGGGTTAAGCATGAGACGCACCTGGAAGCGGCTGAAGCAGCGAAACCCGCAAGCGTTCCTGGGTAAAAGGAACAGACTTTACGCTCCGGCTCGTCATGCCGCATTGACGGGACATTCACTAAAGACCAAGTCTTCACGCAAAGCGCACGCAAAATCAACGTGATTTCGACAAAGGCGACAGGCATGAAGACCGGCTACGCAGCTTCTATCGTGTTGGTGCTTTTTGCCGCGGGTTTCGCGGGCGCATACACGTTCTTGAGCGCGCCCGAGAGAGTGCAGAGCGAGGGCGCGGCTCTCGTCGGCGGCCCCTTCTCACTCGTCAATACAGACGGCAAGAGCGTCACCGATCGTGATTTCCGCGGCAAGCTGATGCTCGTCTTTTTTGGATATACCCACTGCCCCGATGTCTGTCCGACCGAGCTTCAAACCATGTCCGCGGTCATGGACAAGCTCGGCCCGGAGGCTGCCAAGGTTGCGCCGATCTTCATTTCCGTCGATCCGAAGCGCGATACGCCAGAAGCGCTCTCCAGCTACATGAAGAATTTCGATTCTCGCATCGCTGGATTGACCGGGAACCAAAACGAAATTGCTGACGTCGCGAAGGCTTATCGCGTTTATTACCGGAAAGCCGGAGACGGCGGCGGAGGGGATTACACCGTCGATCATTCAGCCTTCGTGTATCTGATGGACGGTGAAGGGAAGTATCTAACCCACTTCACCTTCAATACGACGCCGGAATCTATGCTCGCTGTGATCAAGAAGAAAATTACTGCTGACAACGCCTCGGATAAGGCTTAAGCTCAACCAAAAATTAAGTTTCAATACTCGGTTGGGTGTCAGCCTCTAGGCCTCTCAAAATCAACAGCCGGATATGTTGCTCTTTTACAGCGCTTTTTTGGAGTAAGCTGAGTAGGTCGAGCGACCACTCTGGAAGGAGATCCCGTGCTCTATCACCTTTATGAGCTGAGCCATGCCGCCATGTCACCGGCGAGAGCGGCGGCGAATTCGACCCGGCTTGTTCTTCGTAATCCGTTCAATCCGCTTTCTTACACAAACCTCGGCCGGAATGCCGCCGCCGCCGCGGAACTGTTGGAGCGGACAACCCGCCGTTACAAAAAGCCCGCGTTCAACATCAAAGCCACAACCGTGAAGGGCAAGCGGATCGCTGTCTCCGAAGAAATCGTCTGGCGCAAGCCGTTCTGCGATCTCATTCATTTCAAGAAGGAATTACCGGAAGGCGCTCCGAGCGAGCCCCGCGTCCTGATGGTCGCGCCCTTGTCGGGTCATTTCGCCACGCTTCTGCGCGGAACTGTCGAAGCCATGCTTCCCTATACCGATGTGTATATCACGGACTGGCAGGACGCCCGCTTCATTCCGCTTCGAGACGCGACCTTCACGCTTGACGATTACATCGACTATGTGATCGGCATGATCGAGATATTCCAGGGCGATGTCCACGTCCTGGGCGTGTGTCAGCCAGGCGTGCCGGTGCTGTCGGCGGTCGCCCTTATGGAAGCGCGCAACCATCCCTTCCTTCCGAGAAGCCTCATTCTGAAAGGAAGCCCGATCGACACGCGCATTAGCCCGACCGCCGTCAACAAGCTGGCGGAGGAAAAAGGCACGAACTGGTTCCGCCGCACGGTCATCACCTCGGTTCCCTGGCCCAACCGCGGGCATGGACGCCTCGTCTATCCAGGCTTCCTTCAGCTTACTGGCTTCATGGCGATGAACCTCGATCGTCATCTTAATGCGCACAAGGATCTTTTCGTGAATCTGGTGCGTGGCGACGGCGACTCAGTCGAGAAGCATAAAGAGTTCTACGACGAATATTTGGCGGTGATGGACCTTGCCGCGGAATTTTACATGCAAACAATCGACCAGGTGTTCGTGAAGCATCAGCTTCCGAAGGGCGAAATGTACCATCGCGGAGAGCTCATCGACTTGACGGCGATCCGTCATGTCGCCCTGATGACAGTCGAAGGCGAGAAGGACGACATTACCGGCGCCGGCCAAACAGAGGCAGCCATCCACCTCTCCATAAACCTTCCGCGCTCCAAGAAGCTGCACTACACGCAACCCGGCGTTGGCCACTACGGCATTTTCAACGGTTCGCGCTACAAGCAGGAGGTTCTGCCACGCGTCATCGCTTTCATGGCGGAACACGATATCCGGGGCGGCGCGCTTCGCTGGCTCTGGCATCGCTTGGCCGGCGAACGTGATGTGGCAGCCCCGCCGGTGCCTCTGCCGCCCGAGGAGAGGATCGCGGAACCGGTTGTGCAGACAGAGATGATACGTCTGTCCGCATTGCCGGCAAAGGGATCGATCAGATTGAAAAAAGGGCGCCGTTCCCGGGCTTCCGCGCGTTACGGCAAAGGCTCCATCGTCCGCAGCCGCGGCCGCTAGGCTTCGCTCTGGTTCAAGGATCGCCATGAGCGACGGCCCGTTCAAGGTTGGCGATATCGTTTAGCTGAGGTCCGGCGGTCCGCCAATGACCGTTATTCACGCGAGCACGAACTTGGTGGGATACAGTGTGCTCACTTGCCAATGGTTCTTCGGAAATATGCACACGGCGACGTTCAGGCCAGATGTCCTCATCCCAAGCAAGCCGAAAAAATTTGAGGAATTGAAAGGGCATTATTCGTCCTCACCAGCGGACTCGATCAGCGTGGAAGGCGTCGAGGATGACGGAGCGCCCCAATAGGCCCTCTGATACTCTGCGAGGGCCATCCGGGAAGCACACACCGATTTCCGCCGCCGGGGGCCCGCCGCTGAGACAGAACGGCGTCTTACGCGCCTAATCTGTGCCTGCTTATCACCTCAAAAACGCCTCCGCTTTGAGGCTCGCCTAGAAGCGATAAATCCCTGATCTCAAAGGGCTCACTCATAAAGGGGGCAAGCTGCGGCTGAAGCGCCTTGGCAACCTCGTCCAATTCCGCACTTTCAAGCGGCCCGGCAAGCGAAATGTGAAAGCGAAAAGCGCTGAGCACATAAGGATAGCCGAATTCCCTCAGGAATGCTTCTTCCTGCTCCGACAGGCCATCCAGCTCCCGGCGTGCATGATCCTCCTCATCGAGTGGCGCCCGGAAATGATCGAAAGACGTGACGCATTCAGCCGCAAGCCTATCGACATCTGCTTGATGTCCGCTCACTAGCAAGGTGAGGTAGCGCTGGTGATGGCCCAGGATCAATCCGCCTGGGGCGGGAGCGCGTTTATTGGCGCAAAAATCATCGAGCGCGTCGCGAAGCCCCTCAGGAGCAACATCGTCTCTCAGCCGGAATGGCGCTTTGAACGTGGCGTGAAGTCCATAGACGGCGGGAGCCTTTCTCGCCCGTTGAGCCAATTCCGGCGCGAGCCCGAATGTCTCAAAGCCGCCGAACCAGAGTGCTCCGAACTCAGCGAACGCGGTTCCTGGCCGCGGTGTCCAATAGATGGCGTAGCGTTGAAAGCGTGCTCGCATGATTAATATCTGGCGGTTCTGTTCTTGGCGCGCTACTTGGCGGATACGCTCTCCATCGCCGGCATATCCGCAACGAGCGCCCCTCGCGGCTCCGGGGGCCTAGGCCATTCTTCCGTGGATAGGACGGAGAACATGCGCCGCAATTCACTGCCGAGATTCAAAATATGCAGCTGCAGCAGCCGATCTGCTTCTTCAGGAAGGCTTTCCTTGATCGCGTGCACAATCTGGTCGTGCTCCGCCACGGAGAATTTAAGCCTGCTCACCTGGTCCAGCCGCAATTTCCGATAGGCGGCCACGCGATTGCGGATGCCAAGCGTTGATTTGACGAGACACTCGTTGCGGCTCGCTGCGTAAATGGCGTCGTGAAAGGCCTCGTTTGCCTTCTGATAGCGTTGCCCATCGCGCAATTCCGCATATTTACGGCAAGCGTCTTGAGCCGCGACGATGGCGTCCACATCACTATTCAGGCATGATTTTGCGGCTAGACGTCCGCAAGCCCCTTCAAGCTCGGCCATGACTTCGAGCAACTCGACCAGCTCCCGAATGCCAAGCTTAACGACGATAGCCCCTTTATGCGGCCTGATTTCTATCAATCCATTTGACGAAAGCTGACGAAGAGCTTCGCGAACCGGGGTGCGGGACGTGCCATATATTTCGGCAAGCCGACACTCGTCCAGCTTATCTCCAGGCTTCAGCTTGAATGAGAGAATGTCCTCCTCGATCATCGCACGCAAGCGCTCAGCTTGTGACGGACTCATTCTCCCTCGCTCCTAAATTCCCAAACTGCATAGGCGCTTCATCTCCTCATAAAAGGCTTACCAACTTCCGAAAGGAAAGTGAAGTACAAGCACTCACGCGGCCGCCTTTTTCTTCAGATTTGCTGATCGAATTGGCAAGAAGCATATCATCTGCTTTCGCCTGCCATTTTGACTTTCCTCAACTGCAAGTCGAGGGCGTCATGGATAATCTCATGATTTTATGGCAAACCTTGTACGCAGTGAGACATGGGCCACGAAAACTTTGTAATCTGTATCCACAACCGGCGCGATAAGCAGACACAACTTGTGGCGACCTTTCAAAGTTGAACCCGCCGCTAGAGAGCGTCGTGGCGACTGCAATCATATCAGCAAATCGAGTCATACGAAGGTCTAAGAGACACCTGTTTGCCGTGCTTGGCAAGCAGTTTATCCATATCAGCAAAACCGCCAACAATTTTAGAAAAGGTCGCAAGAAACGACCGAGACGTCTGCCTGCTATGAACTGCGGGACATCGAGCGTAACCGCGAGTAATATGCCGCACGGGCGCGTTTTGAAGACGCCGGCCCCACCCAGCCCCTCCCGCTCGCCCCGAGCGCATTTCCTGTGAAAAGTGAGGCATTCCCATGAGATGGCAAGGTCGTCGCGAAAGCGAAAACGTCGAAGACCGCCGAGACGAAGGGGGAGGCTACGACGATGCTGGCGGGGGCGGATTCGGATTTCCTTTCCCGGGAGGAGGCGGCGGCGGATTCCAGATTCCGATGGGCCAGGGCGGCGGCGGCGGCATCATTGGCCTGATTATTATAGCGGGGATCGCATTGCTCCTCGGCGTTGATCCACGCATGATCTTGAACGGGGGCGGCGGCGAGGAAATGCCCGGCGGACGCCATATTCAGCTTCCGAGCGACACCAGGGAGCGGACGATCAGCGCCGAAGACGACAGCATGAAAAAATTCGTCTCTGTCGTGCTAGGGGATACGGAAGACACCTGGAGCAGGATCTTCGCCGATAAGGGCCAGCAATACACGCCGCCCAAGCTTGTCCTTTACCGGGACAGCATTCAGTCGGGTTGCGGCGCCGCCAGTTCGCAGATGGGGCCGTTCTATTGCCCGGTCAATCGCAAAATCTATGTCGATCTCTCCTTTTACGAGTTGCTGAAGCGCCGATTCAAGGCGCCCGGCGAGTTCGCACAGGCTTATGTGATCGCCCATGAGGTCGGCCATCATATCCAAAACCTGCAAGGCCGCCTCGATGCCGCACAAAGACTGCAGGCGGCGGCCTCCGGATCGAAGCGCAATGAGATCCAGGTGCGGGTCGAGCTTCAGGCGGACTGCTACGCGGGCGTCTGGGCCAAGAATACGGACCGCATCAACAGTGTCCTTGAGCCAGGGGATATCGAGGCGGCCTTGCGCGCGGCTTCGGCCATCGGTGACGATGCTATTCAGAAGAGCACGCGCGGCTATGCGGTCCCCGATTCATTCACGCACGGGACGTCCGAGCAGCGCGTGCGCTGGTTTAAGAGGGGGTATGACAGCGGCTCCATGTCCGACTGCGATACGTTCAGGGCCGATACGCTTTAGCCTTATTCCGCAGCGCCTGCGGTAGCACGGCCTTCATGGCGGGATGCGCCTTCAGGAACGTCGCGAAGTGTCTGCTGCGTTCGGTCAGCCGGCATATCGGGGCAGATAATCGTTCGCGATGCGCGGTGTTTCCGATCAATCAACCCGTTTTCGGTTTTGACAGCGCATCCCGCGCCACCTAATGAACTGACTGAAACTTTCACTCAAGGGTTGAACAATGGTTGCATTTCACGCGGTCGTACTGGCGGCAGGGCAGGGCGTCCGGATGAAATCCTCAATTCCGAAAGTCCTGCATCCCTTGGCGGGCCTGCCGCTCGTCGCTCATGTCCTCAAGGCGGCGGCGGCGGCGGGCGCCTCATCGTGTTCGGTGGTTATTCCGCCCAACGCAAAAGGCTTCGAGACGCTGGCCACGCCAATCGAGACGCGGTTCTTCGAACAAAGGGAACGTCTCGGAACCGCCCATGCCGTGCTGATGGCGCGTCAGGCTCTTGCCGATGCGAGCGGGCCGGTGCTGGTTCTTTATGGCGACACGCCGCTTGTTTCGCGGGAAAGTATCCGGAACCTCGCCATGGCGGTTGAGAACGGCGCAGATATGGCCGTCATCGGCTTCAACGCAAGAAATCCCACAGGGTATGGCCGTCTCATCACCGGCGAAGGAGGTGAACTCCTTGCAATAACGGAGGAGAAAGATGCGACGCCCGATGAGCGCGCTTTGTCTCTTTGCAACTCCGGCATCATGGCTTTCCGGGGTCACTTGCTTCTGCCGCTTCTGGATAGGATCGATAACAAGAACAAGGCCGCGGAATATTATCTCACGGATGCCGTCGAAATCGTGCGCTCTGAGGGCCGCCGCATCGCCTGCGAGGTTATCGAGGAGGACGAAGTGCTGGGCGTGAATACGCGGGCGCAGCTCGCCGAGGTGGAAGCGATTTTGCAGAAGCGCCTCAGGCTGCGCGCCATGGATGGCGGCGCCACGCTCATTTCACCCGATACGGTCACATTCAGCCAAGACACCGTGATCGGCCAGGATGTCGTGATCGAGCCGAACGTCTTCTTCGGCCCCGGCGTTGTGGTAGAGGACGGCGTAACTATCAAAGCCTTCTCCTATATCGAAGGCGGGCGCATCGAGCGGGGCGCGGTTGTTGGTCCGTTCGCGCGTTTGCGCCCTGGCACGCGGGTTGGCCCGAAGGCCAAGATCGGGAACTTTGTCGAGCTGAAAGCGGCCGACATCGATGAGGGAGCCAAGGTCAATCATCTGAGCTATGTCGGCGATACCCACATCGGTCCGGGCGCCAATATCGGGGCGGGAACCATCACCTGCAATTATGACGGCTTTCGCAAGCACAAAACCGATATCGGCGCCGGCGCGTTCATCGGCTCGAACAGCGCGCTGATCGCGCCGGTCCGCATTGGCGATGGCGCCTATGTCGGGTCGGGAAGCGTCATCTCCAAGGACGTGCCCGCGAACTCGCTGGCGTTGACGCGCGCGCCGCAAGTGCATCGCGAGGGTTGGGCCGGGCGCCTGCGCGCGAGGCATAAGAATGACCGTTCGAAATGATGGCCCCGAGACAACGAAAGCCTCGGATACTACTACAACTTAACCTTGCCTTGAAATAGCCATGGCAATCTTTTGAATCGCCCGGTTTACTGGCTCAACTATTGCACGGTGAAGCCGGACAGCGGCGCTTCAGGTCTATTAACGAAGGCAATTGGAATATGTGTGGGATCATAGGCATTGTTGGAACGGAAGCAGCCGCGCCCCGGCTCCTCGAGTCATTGAGGCGGCTTGAATATCGGGGCTACGATTCTGCGGGCGTCGCCACGCTCGAATCCGGCACGCTGACAAGGCGCAGGGCCGAAGGCAAGCTTGCCGCGCTCGACCGGCGGCTGGCCAAGGAACCGCTGGAGGGCACGGCCGGCATCGGGCATACGCGCTGGGCGACACATGGCAAGCCCGTCGAACGGAACGCACATCCGCATATGACAAGCCGGGTGGCGATCGTCCATAACGGCATCATCGAAAACTTTCGCGAGCTGCGCGACGAACTTGAGCGCAGCGGCGCCGTCTTCGAAAGCGAGACCGATACGGAGGTTGTCGCGCACCTCCTCGATCGCGAGCTTCGCAAAAGAAGCGATCCCGAATCAGCAGTCAAAAGCGCCCTTTCGAAACTTCGCGGGGCCTTCGCGCTCGCCATCCTGTTCTCTGGGCGCGAGGACATCATGATCGGCGCGCGGCGGGGCAGCCCCCTCGCGGTCGGCTATGGCAAGGGCGAGATGTTCCTTGGCTCCGACTCCATCGCGCTGGCGCCTTTTACGGATCGCGTCTGCTTCCTTGAGGAAGGCGATTGGGCTGTGCTCTCCCATTCCGGGGCCGTCATCTACGACGACAAGGGCATGAAAGCTTCCCGGCCGATCACGCGAACGCTCGCTTCCGCGCTCCTTATCGACAAAGGCAACCACCGCCACTTCATGGCGAAGGAGATCCACGAGCAGCCGGAAGTGATAAGCCGGACGCTCGCGCATTATGTGCGGTTCGCGGACAACACGATCAGCCTTCCTGGGCCTCAGCTCCCCTTCGAGCGTCTTTCCAAACTCAGCATCACCGCCTGCGGCACGGCCTTTTACGCGGCTTTAGCGGCCAAATATTGGTTCGAGCGTTATGCGAAGCTGCCGGTCGAGGTGGATATCGCCTCGGAGTTTCGCTATCGCGAAGCGCCAATGCCCAAAGATGGCATGGCGCTCTTTGTGTCCCAGTCGGGCGAGACCGCCGATACGCTCGCGAGCCTGCGCTATTGCCGCGCCAACAAGCAGCTCATAGCGTCCATCGTGAACGTGCCTGAATCCAGTATCGCCCGCGAATCCGACGCCGTCTTGCCGACGCTCGCGGGACCCGAAATCGGCGTCGCCTCCACCAAAGCCTTTACCTGCCAACTTGCGGTGCTGGCTTGCCTGGCGATCGCAGCCGGGCGTAAACGCGGCGCGTTATCCGAGGCGGAGGAACTTGAGCTCGTTCGCGCGCTTGTGCAGGTTCCTCGCCTCATAACGGACGTGCTGCGGCGCGAGGAAGAGTTCGACGCCTTGGCGCATGGCCTAGCGAAGGCGCCCCTCGTGCTTTATCTCGGGCGCGGCTCGACTTTCCCCATCGCGTTGGAAGGCGCTCTCAAGTTGAAGGAGATCTCCTACCTTCACGCCGAAGGCTTCGCAGCGGGCGAACTGAAGCATGGCCCGATTGCGATGATCGATGAGACTGTGCCCGTTATCGCCATGGCGCCGAAGGACGGCCTTTACGAGAAAATGATCTCCAATATGCAGGAGGTGGCGGCGCGGGGCGGTCAATTGATCGTCTTTAGCGACGCGGACGATGCCCCCGCGGTTGTGAAGGCGCATTCGAATTTCCACCTTCCCACCGCTCATCCGCTGATCACGCCGATCCTTTACGCGGTTCCCATACAGCTCATCGCCTATCATACGGCAGTCGAAATGGGCACGGATGTGGATCAACCACGCAATCTCGCGAAGTCGGTTACGGTGGAGTAGATAACGCTACCCATTGGCGGTTTTGCACATATTTCGCATGAAATGCCCTGATTGTGGATATGTATACACTCCAGCGGGCGTCGATCCAAGAATCGCCTTACATCATGCCAGACACGGCTATGCCCTAATCTTATGCTGTACCTTAGGTTTGGGGGGTAGATAGCTGCGTCATAATCTTAGACATTGGGAATAGGTTCTCCTCTTCCATGATGCGCACTGGCATAAGATGGCTTGTTGTTGTCCTGGGCTTCGGCCTTGGCATCATGGTCGACTCTGCGCTTCCTGCGCTGGAGATCGGCAAGGCGCGTGCCGAAAGCGATCAGGGAAGGGGGCTCGAGCTCCTGAGCCGGGCTGCAAAGTCTTACGAAGCGGGCGCCTACTCTGAAGCTGCGGAGCAGATCGACTCCGCATTCAAGGCCGGTTTGAGCGGGCAATTGGCGGCCCGCGCCATTCTTCTCAGAGCTGAAATCAACGAGAGAAGCGGCGCGTCCGCCAAGGCGCTTCAGGATTATTCGAACGCCCTTTGGATGGAGAGCTTGTCGGCTGCGGACCGCAAGAAAGCGTCGGACGGCAAGGAGCGCGTCCTGGCCTCGATGGGCTTGAATTCCGGGGGCGCGTCGGGCGCCTCCTGGCAAGCGAGCGCCCAATCGGGAAGTTCATCCAGCGGCGTTTCGGGTTTTTTCACCGGCGTCTTCAGTGGCGCGGAAAATACGCCGCCGCCGCCCCGTCCCGTAGAAGAAGCGCCGAGGCCAGCGAGCGCGCCAGTCAGTTCGGCGAGCGCTACGGCTACGGGAAGTTCATCCAGCGGTGTTTGGGGCTTTTTCAGCGGCGTCTTCAGTGGGGCGGAAAATACGCCACCGCCGCCCCCTCCGGCGGAAGCTCAGCAGAGCACCGAACCCGCGGCGCCGGCGCCTGTCCAGCCCGTGTCTGCGAC
>JBAVVQ010000558.1:0-10179 GCA_049697375.1 Rhodomicrobium sp. | reverse complement strand
CTCTATCATCAACTTGTCAAAGAACCCGATCCCGGAAATAACCCCAGAACCGGTGGAGCCTGAGCCCCACTTCATATCCAGCAATTGAGGACAACTGATCAGTTCGACCAATTATAAACCCTCAAATACTAGGAGGTTTGTTACCAACTTCGTAAGGATCACGAAGCCGCAGACCCCCACATTTAAAACACCCAGCTTTCTCTGTCAAGACCTTTTTTTCGAATTTCCTGATTTTGGCTTTCTGGATTTTGAAACCGGCGAGACCGCCGCGTTCCGTGTGGCGTGATATATACGCGCCCAATACTGAATGCAACGTTAAAAAACGCAAATTAATCAGAGTCTTTTAAACTGGGGATAAACTCTGGATAAAACACGACGCCCAATCTTTGCCTTAAACTAACCGAGAGCCACGCTCCCGCCCCTCTCAAATATGAGAGCAAGGCGTCGGCTGCCCCATCTTCGCCCAAACCTGGGCGCAAATCTAAAATGCCCACAGGGGGAAATGGAGACTGAGCTTGCTCGATCGCAGTGACCGCGGAGATTCGCGTCGGCGCGGAACCGATCTTGTCCGCGTTCAACAGACGCGATCGCTCTCGAAATATGGGCGCGATCCGGCCGGCGGCAAGAAAGCCCCTGCCATCTATCTGACCGAGCTTGGTCCTCGCCGCATCGCAACGCAGCTCAAATGGCTCGTCTCCACTATTATTGTCGCCGTATCGGGTCTTGCCATTATCGGTGTGGTCATCTTCACGTCGATGCATGTGCACGGTGGGGGCGGTATGCTGGGAGCCATGCGGCGCGCAGGCCTCGAGGCGATGAGGCCTCGAGCTGCCAGCACTCGTGGGTTGGGAAATCCTGTCTCGATCGGCTTGAAGACGAACAGGCTCCTCCTTTCCTCAAAGGGATTGGCGACCAAGCATTTGATTCAAGAGCAGGTTGTCCAGCGCCGCGGCGCCCGGGACTTCATCACGATGAAACCTTACATCAGACTCGTGGCGACACTCGCCACGGAACGTCCCGACGATGATGTGGTGATCCCCGCGTTCAACCCCAACACGATTTTCGGAAACAGTACGCCCATTGCAAGGAAGGATCAGACCGGCGGCGAATTGACCTCCGATCCTCGTTTCTCGGTGCGGTTTGTCGATGTTCCGGGCGGATTTCTGCCTCGCGAAGACCATCAGGAAATGACCGATGAAGAGGTCGAGCATGTCGTCGCCGAAGCAGACGCTCTTTATTCCGAAAGTGAGGCCAGCCTTCCCGGCGTAAGCCCGCAGGAAATCGAAGTCGGCGGGATACAAGGCGCGCCAGTCTCGGGCGAGAGAAATACGACCGTCCTTTTCAAGAAGTTCGAAGAAGAAGAGGGCGATGACGGATATGACCGGCGCACAATCGTCGCCCGCGGAGGGGAAACACTCGATAGTGTGATCAAGGGCACGGGCGTCGATGCGATTCAAGCGGGGCTGGCCGCCGCGGCCGTCGCAAAGATCACAAATTTGAAGAAATTAAGGGCTGGCGAGGAATTGCGGCTGGGTCTCACGCCCTCATCCGTCGACGAAAATGCCATCGATGTCGGCAAGATGAGCCTCTTCTACCGCGGCGCTCACGTCGTTACGGTCGCGCGTAGCGCCGACGGCGCCTATAGCGCCAGCGATAAGCCGCTGAAACCTGAAGAAAATTACGAAGAAAGCAGCGGCCAACGCGCGAGCGTTTATGTCAGCACCTACCGTGCGGCCAAATCTCAGGAACTGCCGAACGACTTCGTAACGAAGTTCCTCAGAGTTCACTCCTACGATGTGGACTTCAAGCAGCGCGTCAAGGCCGGTGACGGCTTTGAACTGTTTTACGAGCTTGTGCAGGATGAAAACGGCGTCGAGAGGCCGGGCGAGTTGCTCTATGCAGGCGTGACGGTCGGCGGGGAAACCCATGGCTATTACCGGTTTCGCACCTCGGACGGCGGCGTCGACTATTACGACGACAAAGGCTCCAACTCGAAAAAATTCCTCATGCGGACCCCGGTTCGCGGCGCGCGTCTCACATCGGGCTTCGGCTATCGCAAGCATCCGCTTCTGCAGACAGTGCGCGCCCATCTGGGCGTCGACTGGTCCGGGCCAATCGGAAGCCCGATCATGGCGACTGGCAACGGCGCCATCGAGGTGGCCGATCGCGAAGGAAACTACGGGAACTACATCCGCATTCGTCATGCCAACGGATATAAGACAGTGTACGCGCATTTATTACGTTTCGCCGCGGGCGTCACAAAGGGCGTGAAGGTGCGCCAAGGCCAGATCATCGGCTATTTGGGCAATACCGGTATGTCGACCGGCCCGCACGTTCATTACGAGGTGCTGATCAACAACCAGCACACCAATCCGCTCTCGATCAAAATCCCGAAGAGCCGCCAGCTTCAGGGCCGCTTGCTGACAGACTTCCGTCGAGAGAAAGCCCGCATTGACGATCTGATGCACCGGCCGCCGGTCAAGACCAGAGTCGCGACTGTCGAAAAGTGATGATTGCAGCGGGCATGTCTCCCGGAGGTGTGGAGGTGTCCCCCGGGAGCCCTTCGCGTTTTAGGCGGCGAGGCTGAACGAACGGCCGTTGATGATCAGGCCATCGGCGCCTGATGTGACCTTAGCCGTATCGCCGTCCTTGATCGCCCCTGACAGAATCATCTCCGAAAGTGGATCCTGCACAGCCCGTTGAATAATGCGTTTCAAGGGCCGCGCACCATAAGCGGGGTCGTAACCGCGATCCGCGAGCCAGGCTCGCGCCTTATCGTCGATGTCGAGCGTGATTTTCCGATCATCCAGAAGCTTCTGGAGCCGCTTGAGCTGAATATCGACGATCGCGCCCATCTCGTCGCGCCGAAGGCGATGGAAAAGCAGAATATCGTCGATGCGGTTCAAAAACTCGGGGCGGAAATGAGCGCGCACCACGGCCATGACCTGGTCACGCACGGCATTGACATCCTGGCCCAGAGGTTGCGTCTGGAGGTATTCCGCGCCGAGATTCGAGGTCATGATGATGATCGTGTTGCGGAAATCAACGGTGCGGCCCTGGCCGTCAGTGAGCCGGCCGTCGTCAAGCACTTGAAGAAGCACGTTGAAGACGTCCGGATGTGCCTTCTCGATCTCGTCGAACAGAATGACCTGATACGGACGGCGGCGTACGGACTCGGTAAGCGCCCCGCCTTCCTCATAGCCAACATAGCCCGGAGGCGCGCCGATGAGCCGGGCCACGGAGTGCTTCTCCATGTATTCCGACATATCGATTCGCGTCATCGCATGCTCGTCGTCGAAGAGAAATGCCGCCAAGGCGCGGGCCAGCTCGGTTTTGCCGACGCCGGTTGGCCCAAGGAACATGAATGAGCCAATGGGCCGATGCGGGTCTTGCAAACCGGCACGAGCGCGCCTCACTGCTGTCGAAACAGCCCTTACGGCTTCGGCCTGCCCGATAACTCGCTTGCCAATCTCGTCCTCCATGCGGAGCAGCTTGTCTTTTTCGCCTTCGAGCATCTTCTCGACCGGAATGCCCGTCCAGCGTGACACGACACCGGCGATGTGATCGGGCGTTACCGCCTCCTCCACCATGCCGCGATGTGAATCGGCGGCAATTTCCATGGCCTTCAGCTTCTTTTCAAGATCGGGGATGACGCCGTAAGACAGCTCGCCAGCGCGAGCGAGATTGCCCTTGCGTTGCGCCTGCTCCAATTCATTGCGCGCCGCGTCGAGTTCCTCTTTGATCTTCTGCGCCGATGCGAGCTTCTCTTTTTCCTCTTTCCAGCGGCGGGCGAGGGAAGAGGACCGCTCTTCGAGGTCCGCGATTTCCTTCTGGAGCCGCGCAAGACGGTCCTTGGAGGCTTGGTCGCTCTCTTTCTTTAGCGCCTCCCGCTCGATCTTGAGCTGGATGGTCCTTCTGTCGAGTTCGTCGAGTTCTTCCGGCTTCGAATCCACCTGCATGCGAAGGCGGCTTCCCGCCTCGTCCATAAGGTCGATGGCCTTGTCGGGAAGGAAGCGGTCGGTGATGTACCGGTTCGACAGCGTCGCGGCGGCGACAAGCGCCGAATCGGTGATTCGCACACCGTGATGAAGCTCGTACTTCTCCTTCAGCCCCCGCAAAATCGAGATCGTGTCCTCGACCGTTGGTTCCGCGACAAACACCGGCTGGAAGCGCCGGGCCAGAGCGGCGTCTTTTTCGATATATTTCCGGTATTCGTCGAGCGTGGTCGCGCCGACGCAATGGAGTTCGCCCCGAGCGAGCGCCGGCTTCAAAAGGTTCGACGCATCCATCGCACCCTCGGCCTTCCCCGCTCCGACAAGCGTGTGAAGCTCATCGATGAAAAGGATGATGCCTCCCTCCGCAGAGGTAATCTCCTGCAGAACGGACTTCAGGCGCTCCTCGAACTCGCCGCGATACTTCGCACCCGCGATCAGCGCGCCCATGTCCAGCGCGAGAAGCTTCTTATCGCGCAGGCTTTCGGGCACGTCGCCGTTAACGATCCTCAGCGCAAGCCCCTCGGCGATGGCGGTCTTTCCGACGCCGGGCTCGCCGATCAGGACAGGGTTGTTCTTCGTGCGCCGCGAAAGAACCTGAATGGTGCGACGAATTTCCTCATCCCGGCCGATCACCGGATCGAGCTGGCCCTTAGCAGCAGCGTCGGTGAGATCGCGAGCGTACTTCTTCAACGCATCGTAGGCCTGTTCGGCGGAAGCGCTGTCCGCCGTGCGGCCTTTCCGCAGCTCGTTGATGGCTGCGTTCAGGCCCGTTGGCGTTGCGCCAGCGTCCGCTAGAATCTTAGAGGTGTCGGCGTCCCTCTCCATCGCCAGCGCGAGGAGCAGTCTCTCAACGGTGACATAGCTGTCGCCAGCCTTGTCTGCGATCTTTTCCGCCTGGTCGAGAACCTTGGCCAGCTGGGGCGAGATATAAACCTGCCCTGCGCCAGCGCCCGAAATCTTCGGCATCTTGGCCAGCGCCTGGTCGACACGGGCGAGCGCGTCTTCAGGGCGCCCGCCGGAGCGCGCGATCAGCCCAGCGGCCAAACCTTCGCTATCATCCAGCAGCACTTTAAGGAGGTGCTCCGGCGTCAGCCGCTGATGCCCTTCGCGAAGCGCAAGCGATTGAGCGGATTGAAAGAAGCCCTTGGACCGATCGGTCAGTTTCTCGAAATTCATTGTTGCCTCAATGGCCGCGGTTTCCGGCCGCGCTAATTCGTGAGAGAGGTAGCATCGATGCGTTGATATATGGCACCATTGCCAGACAAGAAAAGGTCACCGGCCATGACCGCGCTGCCGATAATTGCCAAGCTCGTGCACTACCCTGTCAAAGGATTGAGCGGGCTCGCGAAAGCCCAAGCCGTGTTAACGGTCGGCGAAGGCATGCCTTTGGACCGCGTCTATGCCATCGAGAACGGAAGCCACCGTTTCGACGCCCAAAATCCCAAGTGGTTTCCGAAGACACATTTCTTGCAGCTCATGCGTAACGAGCGGCTTGCAAGCCTCGCGCTGACATTCGATGAGGAAAGCCACGCCCTGACCCTGTTTCGCGATGGAAAGCAGGTTGCGAAAGGGATGCTTAAAACCAAGCTTGGCCGGCAGATTATCGAGCAATTTCTCTCAAGCTATATGAGGGCGGATCTGAAGGGTCCGCCGCGACTCGTGTGCGCCGAGGGCCACCGCTTCACCGACATCGCCGAAAAAGCCTTGCACATCGTAAACCTGGAGACCGTTCGCGCCGTAAGCCGCGTCATAGGCATCGATCTCGACCCGCTTCGCTTTCGGGCAAATATCTATTTTGATGGCGTGCCGGCATGGCAGGAGAGGAGCTGGTTCGGCAAGACAATCGCGTGCGGCGATGCGCTCCTAAAAGTATTTGACGAGACGGGGCGCTGCGAGGCGACGAGCGTCGACCCGAAGACAGCCCTCCGCGGCCTATCTGTCCCGTCCGCGTTGTTGCGAACGTGGGGTCACGACAAAGTGGGCCTTTACGCAAAAGTGGTTTGCGACGGCGTCATTTCGACGGGGGATGCTGTGAGGGTGAATTGAGGCGATGTCCGGTTAGGACGCCGCCTCCTCGGTCTTGGGCTCGCCAGATTCGGGAGAACCATTCGATCCCTGCGCAGAGCCGCCGTTTCCGGCCTGGCCGTTAAAGGTCTTGGACTGCTGCTCACCTATCGGACGCCGCCGGCGGCGGCGCGGCATTCTATCGGCGTCTGCCTGAGGCGCGTCCCCGTAAGGTTCTCCGCTAACAGGCGGCTGGGCGCCATTCGGGGCAGGCGCCACGACCGGCTGCGGCTGGATCTGCGGGAAGGCGTTCTGCGGAATATACGGCTGAGGCTGTTGATGCTGATTGTAGGCTGCGCGATCTGGAAAAGACCGCTGTGGAGGAATGTAGTCCTCAATGTCGCCTTCATCAGAATCGCCGTCAAAATCGCGCTGGAAGGGCTCGGGCTGGTTGAACCGCCCTCCTCCATTCATACCGGGCTGACCTTCCATGCCGGGCATCGGCATGTTCTGCGCCTGCGCAGCCAGAATGATTCGGTTATAATGCTCTGCGTGCTGAAGATAATTCTCAGCTGCCACTGTATCGCCGGACGACATCGCGTCCCTTGCCAAAGAGCCGTATTTTTCCGCGATGTGCATGGCTGTACCGCGGATCTTCACGTCGGGACCGCTTGACTCGAAGTTCCGGCTCATTGTGTTCTGGGGCTTCCGGCCTCCACGATTGCGGCCTCTGCGGCTTTGCTGTCCTTGCCTCATGGGTCCTTCTTGATTGAGGTCACAAATTGCCAATTCACTCAAGGCCCAACGGGCCTTACTCCCGGCACGTCTCAAGCCTGCGAATGTAAAAAAACTCTCAGTCTTACCAGCCGCCAGAAAACCGCAGACGCCAACTCAAAGCGCAGATTTTCCAGGCATACTGTCCAAGAAACGTGCCGCCAACGGCATAGCCGACGCTTACAATTGCAGCATCCGCTTTACTTGCCGATTTTTTGGTAGCCCTACGTTCTATGGCCTCGTCCATTTTTCTAACCCGCTGCGGGTCTTCGTGACGAGGTCGCCTCTCACCATGACCCTATCCCGAAAGAGCCGGATTTCCAACCTTTTTTTTGGACTTGGTTTCACAGTCCACCGACTGTCGCCGTCCTGCAACGGCACGCTCTATTCCGTTCAGATCGACCAAAACCCGCGCTTCAAGACAACACGCGCCAAGCGCAGTGTTCACCATCATCTCACGCACTATTTGCGCTTGCCGGTAACCGGTTTCGAAAATTACTAAGCCTTTGGCGCCCAGCACTCGAAAGGCATCAGCTAGAATCATCCGGAAAGCTTCAAGCCCATCCTTCCCGCCATCAAGTGCGAGGCGCGGATCGAAAGCTTGAACCTCCGCCTCAAGCCCCGCTATCTCCGAGGAGCCGATATAGGGCGGGTTGGAAACGATGATGTCGAAAGATCCATCGCCGAGAGCGCGAGCCCAGTCAGCACATAAGAAGGATGCGCGGCTAAGCAACCCCAACCGGCGCAAATTTTCTCTTGCCGTGCAAAGAGCTTCTTGGCTCAGGTCGACACCTACGCCGGTGCTCAGCGGCAACTCCGACAAGAGTGCGCCGAGCAGACAGCCGGAGCCCGTGCCAAGGTCGAGAATGCGAATTGGCGAAGCCGAAAGTCCTTCCGCGCAAACATAGTCGAGCACGGCCTCCACAAGAAGCTCGGTCTCGGGCCTTGGATCGAGCGTGTGGGGCGAGAGGCTGAACGGCAGCCCCCAGAACTCCCGGTATCCGATGATGCGGGACACCGGTTCGCCCGCGAGGCGGCGCACCGCAACCTCATTGATCCGCACCGTCATCTCGGGCGATAGCATGAACCCTGGTTCCGCAATCGTTTGCTCGGGCGTGAGCGCGCATACGTGGGAAGCGAGAAGGCGGGCGTCCAGCCCCGCCGTTTGCACGCCAGCTTCCCGAAATACTCTGCCAAGCTCACGTATGGCCTCGCCCAGCCGCATCGCGCCGGGGGCTAAGCAAACTTCGTTAACCTGGCCAGGGGGTTGCATCCCGAGCTCCGTTCGCTTCGTCGTCCCGGCCAAGCGAAGCGCAAGCAGGGATCAAAAAAAAGGCAGGCGCTTCAATTTGCTACGATCCCGGACAAGGCTTCGCCTTTCCGGGATGACAGGGGCATTTCTGGCGCCGGATCAGGCAGGCGCCTTCTCTTCAGCCGCAAGCTGGCTCGCCTGGTGCTCCGTGATGAGCGCGTCGATGATGGTATCGAGGCCATCGCCCTGCATGATCTGCGGAAGATTGTAGAGCGTCACGTTGACCCGATGGTCCGTAACGCGGCCCTGCGGGAAATTGTAGGTTCTGATGCGCTGCGAACGGTCGCCCGACCCGATCTGATCCTTCCGTTCCGCCGCGCGAGCCTCGGCAGCCTTCGTTCGCTCCATATCGTAAAGCCTCGCGCGGAGCACTTGCATGGCTCTCGCGCGGTTCTGATGCTGAGACTTTTCGCTCGAGGTGACGACGATGCCGGTCGGAATGTGTGTAAGGCGCACGGCCGAATCCGTCGTGTTTACGTGCTGGCCGCCAGCGCCGCTTGCCCGCATGGTGTCGATACGGATATCCTCGGCGCGTATTTCGATATCGATGTCCTCGGCTTCGGGCAAGACCGCAACCGTCGCCGCCGAGGTGTGGATGCGCCCCTGGTTCTCTGTTTCCGGCACGCGCTGGACGCGATGCACCCCCGATTCGAATTTCATGCGCGCGAAAACGCCCTTGCCCGTGATGCCCGCCACGATTTCCTTGTAGCCGCCCGCGTCGGCGTCGCTCGCTGAAAGAACCTGAACTTTCCAGCCCTTCAGGTCGGCATAGCGCTGATACATGCGGAAAAGATCGGCCGCGAACAGCGCCGCCTCCTCGCCGCCCGTGCCTGCGCGAACCTCAAGGATCGCGCTTTTTTCGTCCGCTGCATCCTTCGGCAGAAGCATGATCTGCAAATCGTGCTCAAGCTGATCGACGCGCGGAGCCACCGTCTCCAGCTCCTCGCGGGCAAGCTCGGCCATGTCGGGCTCGGAAGCCGGATCCTCGATAATCTGCCGGAGGCTGTCGCGTTCATGCTGCGCGCCCTGAAGAGACTTGATGGCGGCCACCAACGGATCGAGCTCGGCAAACTCCTTGGAGAGCTTCACAAAGGTTTCGTGATCCAATCCGGAGGCGAGCTGCGTCTGAAGCGCTTCCCAGCGGGCGATGAGACGATGGAGTTTTTCTTGTGGGATGGATACCATGGGTTTTCGCTCCGCCGCGCTTCGAAAAAGCGTGCCTGCCTAGATCAAGCCGCCTTTAATCGGAATCGATTAGAGGCGGAAAAGTTAATCGATTCCAGAGTGATAGAGCAGCTTACCCGCGTCCCAATAGATGCGGGCTACTCTCGTGTCGCGTCTCGCAATTGCCCACACCCTTTCCCTTTGCCTCAGGCTCTTATAGGCAATTGCGAGACATAAGCCACACTAGAATCTTGTTTTTGCTAGTGTCCCTTATGTCTCCGAATTGCCGTGAGACGCCGCTGTAAGCTGAGCGGCGTTCGCAGACGGGATACGCGACATTAAATGTCAACGTTTTCTTTCTGGGCAAATTCTGCGAGTTCTTGCCGGATCTTCGTGCAGTTCCTGTCAATAAGCTCAAACAGCGTTTCGCGCAGCCTCTTTGTGTTGAGCGACAGCACCATGGCCTTGACCGGACCGATCGAGGCCGGCGCCATGGATATCTGGCGATATCCGAGCCCGATCAAGGCCATCGCCTCCAGGGGACGGCCCGCCATTTCTCCGCAGAGAGAGAGATCGATGCCGTGCGCTTTTACCCGCTCGGCTATTTTCCGCAAAACCCTCAGCGCCGAAGGATTAAGAGAATCGAAGCGCCAGGCGACGCGGTCGTTTTCCCGGTCAGCGGCGAAGAGAAATTGAAGGAGATCATTGCTCCCAACCGAAACGAAATCGACAAGCGGCAGGATCTCATCCAGCTGGTAGATGATCGACGGCACCTCGATCATGATCCCGACGCGGGTTTTGGTCGGCAGCTCGTGACCATGGTGTGTCGCGTACGCAATCTCTTTGTCGATGAGAGCCCTGGAAGCCAGCAACTCGGAGAGATCCGCAATAAATGGCAGCATGAGGGATAGCTCTCGTCCCGCAGCTGCC
>JBAVVQ010000557.1:0-2357 GCA_049697375.1 Rhodomicrobium sp. | reverse complement strand
GTCCCATGCGTCGCTGGGCCTCTTCAATATCGTGCAGCAAATGGCGGACGTCGATGGCCCTGGCACCGTGTCCAGGCCTTGTGCTGAGCCACAATTTGAGAAGGCCGCCGAGGCGTCCCAGATCGGCGTTGACCTTAAGAAGACCGAGGAAAGCTTGCTGGTCGGCGGTCGATTCGATGGGCCGATTAAGAGCCGCGTTTCTCAAATAGGACGACACGGTAAGACCTGCTTCCCGCGCCTTGGTTTCGATCGCGAGACGTTCCTCCGGAGACACGAACGTTTTGAGCGGATGCTCGCGGTCTCGCGGTGAAGTGACGGTTTTTCTTCGCATATGGCTATTCTGGAGCCGATCGCGGATGGAACGCAATCGCGCCTGTCTCCGTCGAGCCGAAGGCGAGTAAGGACCGCGTGATGGGGCCGCGGCGAAGCCGGATGTAGGCCCACATCACACATCTTGCCATCCGCGTCTTCGAAATTCTCGGACACTCTCTGAAACACTCAGAGCCAGTTAGAGCCGTTCTGAAAAACTCTGCAATTCTCGGAGCCGTTCTGCAATTTTCCGGCATTCCCGGAGCCGATCGGAAAAACTCTGAAAATGTCTGAGCAGAACCCGGCCGATGGCGTGGCTCCGCTCTTGAAGGTGTGATAGCGTTTAGACGATCAGTGGCTGGAGAGCGCCGTGGCCGGAAAGGGAGGGGACCGAGCGAGGTGGGGAGAGGCTCGGCATTCGTTTCGTGTGCTCGCTGCGCAGATAGTGGCCGAACTCGATATGTCGGCGAGCAAGAAGCAAGTCTACGAGAAGTACCGGACTCGCTTGAAGATGAGCTACGTCACCTTCACGCGCTGGGTTCGGGCTCACCAGAAATGTCGTGAAAGTGTCTCAGATGCGCCGCTGCATGCCCTGCTGGAGGCTTCTAAGCCCACAGATCGCGAGGCCGATCCTCCTCAAGCTTCAGAGCCTCACGAGAAGCCTGCTCCCGATAAACCGAGTTCCGGGCCGCTTATCTTGCGGTCCGAGAAAGAGAGAACCTTCCATTGGGACCCAACGGAAGCGTTCAACCAGAAGTTCGACTGAAGAGGGTGTTGTCATGCAAAACGGATCCCACGCGAGAGCCGTGAACTTCTTTCTGAACAGCAAGGGCGGCGTCGGCAAAAGCCACCATGCCGTCTTCATGGCGCAGGCCTACCGGCAGGCCGGGCAGCCTGTGGCAGCGATCGACGCGGACGCCACCTCCGCCACCTTCTTTTGCTACAAGGCGCTGCAGGTGCGGCGTGTGCCGCTGATGGAGGGCGATGACATCAATCCAAGGGTGTTCGATTCCATCGTCGAAGAAATTCTGACCACGGACGCGAATTTTGTGATCGACACCGGCTCGTCCGCCTTCGTCGAGCTCAATCGCTACCTCTTAAGGAATGGCATTCCGCAGCATGTTATCGAGGGCGGAAAGCGCTTCATCGCCAACATTATTCTTCGCCGAGACCTGCTCGAACTTGAAGGCGATTGCCGGCCAGATGCCGCCAGATGTTGAGATTGTGGTTTGGATCAACGATCACTTCGGCCCTGTCGTTCCCGCCGGCCGGCTGTTTGAAGACCTTGAGATCTACAAGATGACGCAAGGACGGATCGCGGCGGTCATCCAGCTCGACGATCACACCTTCGCCGAGAAGCAGACCTTCGGCGCGGACGTCTCTCAAATGACGCGAGCGGGCTTGACGTTCGAGGAAGTGCACGCGTCGCCCGACTTCACCATCATGGCGAAGCATCGGCTCAAGAGAGTGGAACAAGACCTCTATGGAAAATTCGCCGACCTTCTTGGAGACGCTGCTTGAACCGGAAGATGAGACCCAGCGTCTGATTGGAGAGGTCGCCAAACGCCACGGCATTGTGCTGGGGTCTGGCGACCCCCTTTGCGTCGTTCTCACGGTTCTTGAGCTTTTTCTTAATCGTTATCTCACGAGGCTGGACGGGATGTTCCAGGCTCACCAGACCGTGTCCTTCGAGGCGATGGATCGATCGAGCGATGCGGCGAAGGCGATCGCCGAGCAGTTGATCACAGGCGCCGCCCACTATCACGTCAAGACGACGCGGCATGCGGTCGACGAACTCGCCGCCGCTTTAGCGCAAGCCGCCGCCGCCGAGCGGGCGAGAATAGAGAGGCTCGCGAAAGACGCCCGCCGTCTCATTTGGATAGGAGGCCTCGTCTGGGCGTCGATCCTCTCTGTCGCGATCGGCATGGCGATCGGAGCGTGGCTGGCGCCCGCCGCGTCCTCAAGAGCGCCTAACCCGCAATCCGGCAGCTACACGCAGCTCCGATAGCCTATCATCGCTTTGCATCGGTATCTGCCGAAGCTTGGAG